>NZ_JBNYXS010000007.1:0-229702 GCF_051380775.1 Janthinobacterium pasteuri
TGAAGGTTTTCCACTGGGCTGGCTGCATGGAAGACTCCCGTTTGTCTGCTATGTACCGTCAGACAGCAGGGCCCCAGGAAAATTCTCGGAATTCCCCTACTTATCGGGGACAGAGCCTTTTAAAATGGCGAGATGGGTGGGCGAATATCGGGCCTTGCTGCGGCATTAGCGGCATGGCATGGCCCGCAGGCTGGTAGAATTGAGTTTTCCAGTCTTTCACACTTCCTACTATGTCCGGCAATTCTTTTGGCAAACTGTTTACTGTTACCACTTTCGGCGAATCGCATGGCCCGGCCATCGGCTGCGTGATCGATGGCTGTCCGCCGGGCTTGGTCCTGTCGGAAGCCGATATCCAGCCCGAGCTGGACCGCCGCAAGCCGGGCACGTCGCGCCACGTGACGCAGCGTCAGGAATCGGATACGGTGGAAATTCTCTCGGGCGTGTACCAGGGCGTGACGACGGGTACGCCCATCGCGTTGCTGATCCGCAATGAAGACCAGCGCAGCAAGGACTACGGCAATATCGCGGAAAGCTTCCGCCCCGGCCACGCCGACTACACCTACTGGCATAAATATGGCGTGCGCGACCCGCGCGGCGGCGGGCGTTCCTCGGCGCGCCTGACGGCGCCCGTGGTGGGCGCGGCGGCCATCGCCAAGAAGTGGCTGCAGCAGCAGTACGGCACCACCTTCAAGGGTTGCATGAGCCAGCTGGGCGACATTCCCGTGCCATTCCAGTCCTGGGAACACGTGCATGCGAACCCGTTCTTTGCCGCCAGCGGCGACGCGGACCTGATCGCGCGCATGGAAGAGGCCATGGACCAATTGCGCCGCGACGGCGACTCCATCGGTGCGCGCATCGACGTGATTGCGCAAAACGTGCCGGTGGGACTGGGCCAGCCCATCTACGACAAACTCGACGCCGATATCGCCTACGCCATGATGGGCATCAATGCCGTCAAGGGTGTGGAAATCGGCGCCGGCTTCGACTCCGTGGCGCAAAAGGGTTCCGAGCACGGCGATGAGCTGACGCCGGAAGGTTTTATTGGCAATAACGCGGGCGGCGTGCTCGGTGGTATCTCGACAGGACAGGATGTCAAAGTATCGATCGCCATCAAGCCAACCTCGTCGATCCGCACGCCGCGCCGCTCGATCGATAAAGAGGGCAATCCCGTGATGGTGGAAACCTTCGGCCGCCACGACCCCTGTGTGGGCATCCGCGCCACGCCGATCGCCGAAGCCATGCTGGCGCTGGTGCTGATCGACCACGCCCTGATGCACCGCGCGCAGTGCGGCGATGTCAGCGTGAGTACGCCGAAGTTGAAGTAATTGACCCGAGAGGCAAGATCTGGGGTCGGACCTTGAAGGTCCGACCCCGGCATTTTCGCCGTTGGGTTGTCATTTCAGGCCACTTTATTAGCCACCAGCTCCAGCTGGTGCCGCATCTCCACCGACTGCACCAATAACGCCCGGATATCGTTGATCAGGTTGAATTCCGTCTGGTTTAATTGAATCGGCGGGAAGCTGTCGTCCCAGTCACCGTACAAGAATCCCGTGGGGTGGCCGTTGGCTGACAGGGGCAGCACGACGAAGCTGCGCGCTTCCGACAGGGTGGATTTCCACCATTGCGGCAGTTTGGCGGCAAATTTCGGGTCGCGCGCATTGTCGATGAAGATTACGCGGTCGCTATTGAGGGCTGCGTGGAACACGTTCGGCTCATACTCGTCGCCAAACACCATCAGGTCCTGCAGGTCGGCCATGCC
Organism: Janthinobacterium pasteuri; assembly: GCF_051380775.1. NCBI lineage: Bacteria > Pseudomonadati > Pseudomonadota > Betaproteobacteria > Burkholderiales > Oxalobacteraceae > Janthinobacterium > Janthinobacterium pasteuri. The sequence continues at coordinate 1,760 of NZ_JBNYXS010000007.1, forward strand.
TTCGCCCATGCTGATGCGGGCCGAGTAAAAATGATCCCTGTGGTTGCGCACGAACGCCACCGAGCGCGAAAAATCAAAGCCCTGGTGCAGCGTTTCGAGCGCCATCGAGACCATCTGGCCCGGACTGGCGTTGCCGATGGCGCCGCGCAGGTCGGCCAGGCCGCTGATCAGGACGCGATTACCCTCGGCCCGCATGCGCGTCGAGGCCAGCTGGCGCGCGCGCCGTTCGGCCGGTTTCGACAGGGGCGCGATCGACAGGTCGGCCGCCGCCATCGCCTTGGCCTTGTCTACCGCCACCACCAGGTCGGTGGCCGTGATGCCCAGGGTACCCGCATAGTCGTCGATCAGTGCATGCACCTGCGCCGCACCGGCCGCATCGTCATGCCACAGCGAGTCGGCGCAGCGCGCCGCCATGGTCGACAGGCCCGCCATCCAGTCGGCGCCGCTGACGGGCGCGTTGTCGGGCGACGGGGCCATCGGACGCATGCCGTTGATCAGGTGCTGCGGCAAGCCCCAGTGGGCGGCCGTGGCATAGCCCACTTCCGGCAGCGACAGGCCGAGGATTTCGCGCGCGGCGGCCGCCTCGTTGCCCGGACCCGCATGCGCCTGCATGCGCGCCCAGAAGTCCGTCATGTAGAACGTGACCATCATGCGGCCCAGGGTGTGCAGCATGGAGCAGACAACGGCTTGTTCCGCCTGCAGGCTGCCGGCGCTGGTGGCCACCTGCTGCGCCACCATCCCGGCCAGCACGGCCTTTTCCATTTCCACGTGGGCGCTGACGGAGTCGGGCGACGCCTGCGACAGCTCCTCGATCAGTTTCAGTCCCAGCGCCAGATGGCCTATGGCGTCGATGCCCAGCACCAGCACGGCCTTCGAGACCGTATTGACTCTCTGGCCGAAGGCCGAGTACATGCCGCTGTTGGCCAGCCTGAGCACCTTGTGCATGAGGACAGGATCGGACAGCACCGTTTGCGTGATGTCGAATTCGTGGTCATCCTCACCACGCATGGCGCCCAGGATGGCGCTGATGGCTTTCGCGAAGCCGGGCATGTCGCCCTGCAGGCGCGTGCGCGCCCACAGCAGGTCCAGGGTGTTTTTGCCGAGCTGTGTCGGCACCGTGAAATGACCTGGATTCATTGCACCCCTCCGCGCTGTTCATTGGCAGACGGCGTGGGCACCAGCGCCGCATAGGTTTTTTCGCTCAAGGCCGATAGTGCGGCATGGGCCGGCATCGGCTTGCCCGTCAAATAGCCTTGCACATACTGGCACCCGCGCGACTCCATGAAGTGCATCTGCTCCTCCGTTTCCACGCCTTCGGCCACCACGGACAAATTCAAGTGCTTGGCCAGGTCGAGAATGGTGTTGCAGATGGCCGCATCCTTGCTCGATTCGGGCAAGTCCTTGATGAAGGTGCGGTCGATCTTCAGTACGGAAATGGGGAAGCGCTTCAGATACGCCAGCGAGGAATAGCCGGTGCCGAAATCGTCGATGGCAATGCGCGCGCGGCGCTCCGTCATCTTGACGAGGATAGTTTCCGCATGCACGGGGTCGATCATCAGGGTGCCTTCCGTAATTTCCAGCACCAGGTGTTCGCCGGAGAGTCCCGAAAACGCGATGGCGTCATCGAGCACGTCGAGGAATTTGTCGTTGCGGAATTGGCGCGGGCTGATGTTGACGGAGATATACAGCGGCCGCTTGGCCACTTCCTGGAACTGCTTGAGCTGCACGCAGGCTGCCTTCAGTGCCCAGGCGCCCAGCAGGTTGATCAGGCCATTGGCTTCGGCGATCGGGATGAAGCGCACGGGCGGCACCAGGCCCAGGGTCGGGTGTTTCCAGCGCATCAGGGTTTCGAAACCCTGGATTTGCCGCGTGTGCGCATCGACGATGGGCTGGTAGAAGAGCAGGAATTCGCCTTCGCGCACGGCGTGGAACATGGCCGCTTCCAGCGAGATATCGTGTTCCGACGGGCCATTCAGGCGCGGGCTGTAGACCAGGCAGCGGGCCTTGCCCGTTTCCTTGGCGCGCGACATGGCCGCATCGGCCAGCGCCACCAGGCGTACTTCATCTTCCGCGTGCAGCGGATAGATCGATACACCCACGGACGCCCCCACGTAGATCGTGTGGCCGTCGACTTCGAACGGCGCCTGCAGGGTAGCCAGCAGGCGGCCCGTTACCAGCTTGATTTGCGCATCGGTGGCGCTGCCGGGCAGCACGGCGACGAATTCATCGCCGCCCACGCGCGCCAGGGTGTCGCTGTCGCGCAGGGTCTTGCGCAGGCGCGCGGCGGCCAGGCGCAGTACGGCGTCGCCGACGGGGTGGCCCAGGCCATCATTGACCTTTTTAAAGCCATCGAGACCGATGGTGGCCACGGAAAAACCCTGACCCGAACGCGCCGCCTGGGCGATGACCATGCGGATGCGGTCCGACAGCAGCAGGCGGTTCGGCAACCCGGTCAGCGCATCGTGGTTGGCCATGTGGCGCAAGCGTTCTTCCGTGTTGTGCTGGGCCGAGGTGTCGCGCCCGACTACCAGTAACTCGGTGATGCCGTCTGCGTTCATATAAGAAGACAGGCGCAGTTCGAACCAGATCTCCTGGTCTGGCGTTTGCAGGCGCACTTCCAGGCGGCCCGGCTCGGCCAGGGAGTCTTCCAGCGCCGCCTGCAGCGCCGCGCGCGACGCTTCGGTGGCAAGCGGCAGCAGCAAGTGGCCGGCCAGGCCCGATGGCGCGCCGAACAGGGCGGCTGCGCGCTTGCTGGCGAACAAGATCAGGCCGTCCGTATCGAGCCGGAACACGACGTCGCCTGCCTCTTCCATGAGGTTGTCCAACTCGTGGCGTGCCTCGCGATGGGCGGCGGATGGGGTACTGGAAAACATCGTGCTGGCTTTTACCTTTTTGTTATCAGTGCCGGCGCCCGCTGCAGGGCAGGGCGCCAACGGAAAGATTGCATCGTGCGCTATGCGCGCCATATCAGCCAGAGGGCGACTATCGGAACGCGATCCACACGAAATGTATCATTGAAAAGCATTCAAATACATGAAATAGAGCAACATTGCTTCAGGTTTTGTAAATATTCCTGCCTTCCATGAAAAAAATCATGCTGCGCGACACGCGTGGGAATTTTCGTGCCCCGTGGAAACTTTCTGCCGCACCGGCTTCCGCAAGCGCGCTTGCCCTGCCATGCGCTTTGCGCTAGTCTGGCTGGCAGACGGTGTTGACGGTGCGCCAGCGACGGCAAGGGCGCCATGATAACAAATCGCAGGAGACCTCCATGAATGCCTTTGACACGCATGAAGTTTTTAACCAGGCCACGCCTTTTGAAAACGTCAACCTGTTCGCCTGCGATCCGGCGCTGATCGAAGCGCTGCTGCGCGAGGGCGGCGGCGCCGCGCTGCAGGAGCTCGACGCGCTGGGTGAAAAGCTGGGCCGCGCCGAGACCTACACGCTGGCGCGCCTGGCCAATATCCACACGCCCGAACTGCAGCAGTTCGACCGGGCCGGGCGCCGCATCGACGAAGTGCTGTTCCATCCGGCCTGGCATGAACTGATGGCCATCCTCGTCGGCGCCGGTGCGCACGCTTCGCCCTGGGCGTCGCCCGGTCCTGGCGCCCAGGTGGCGCGCGCGGCGGCCTATCTATTAGTAGGGCAGGTGGAAAACGGCACGCAGTGTCCCGTGACGATGACGTATGCCTCGGTGCCGGCCTTGCGCCAGGCGCTTGATCTGCCGCACATCGCCGCCCGCTGGCTGCCGAAAATCCTGTCGCGTGAATACGATCCACGTTCCTTGCCCGTGGAACAGAAGCGCGGCGCCCTGGTCGGCATGGGCATGACGGAAAAGCAGGGCGGTTCCGACGTGCGCAGCAACACCACGCGCGCGGTGCCCGTGCCGCCGGATGAGGCGCAGGCCCTGTTCGGCGACGAGGCGGGCGGCGCCTGGCGCATCGTCGGTCACAAATGGTTTTTTTCGGCGCCGCAATGCGATGCCCACCTGATTTTGGCGCAGGCGCAGGAGGGCGGATTGTCGTGCTTCTTCCTGCCCCGCTACCTGCCCGACGGCAGCCGCAATGCCATCCGCGTGCAGCGCCTGAAAGATAAACTGGGCAACCGCTCGAATGCCTCGTCGGAAGTGGAATTTACCAACGCCTACGGCTGGCTGGTGGGGCAGCCGGGGCGGGGCATTCCCACCATCCTGGAAATGGCCAGCCATACCCGCCTCGATTGCGTGCTGGGCAGCACCGGCATCATGCGCGCCGCCCTGACGCAGGCACTGCACCATGCGCGCCAGCGGGCCGTGTTCGGCAAGCCGCTGGCCGAGCAGCCCCTGATGCAAAACGTGCTGGCCGACCTGGCGCTGGAATCGGAAGCCGCCACCGCGTTTGCGCTGCGCCTGGCCCGCTGTTTCGATGCAAAGGACGATCCGCAGCAAGCGATGCTGGCGCGCGTGCTCACGCCGGCCGGCAAGTACTGGATTTGCAAGCGCGGTCCCGGTTTTGGCGCGGAAGCCATGGAGGTGCTGGGCGGCACCGGTTATGTGGAAGATGCGCCGCTGGCGCGCCTGTACCGCGAGCTGCCCGTCAACTCGATATGGGAAGGCTCGGGCAACGTCATGTGCCTCGACGTCTTGCGCGCCTTCGGCAAGTCGCCGGCCGCGCGCGACGCCCTGGCGGCCGAGCTGGCGCTGGCCGGCGATGCTGACGCTGCCTTTGCCGAATACCGGTCGCGCCTGCTGACCGCGCTGGAAGGGCCGCAGACGGATGAATTCGGCGCCAGGCAATTATCCGAGCGCATCGTGCTGGCCGTGCAGGCGGGATTGCTGCTGCGCCATGCACCGCCCTTCATCGCGCAGGCATTCCTGCAGTCGCGGCTGCTGCAAGCGCCGGGCGGTGCGTATGGCCGCTTGCCGGCGGGCACCGATTGCGCGGCCATCCTGACGCGCGCACTGCGCGAGTATTGAGCCCTATAAATCCGATTATTTCGAAAATTCCGGCCACAGGGGGGCTGTGGGCTGGGATAATGCGGCTATCCATCATTTTATCGACACACAGCGCGCCTGCGGCCCAGACTTGCCGCCGCGCCAGAGAGCAGAGAAAGAAAAACAATATGAAACAAGATCCACGTTTCCCGAATTTGTTCATTACCGATCACCCTTTGATCCAGCACAAGCTGAGCCACATGCGCGAGCACGATACGTCGACGCGCACCTTCCGCGAATTGCTCAAGGAAATCACCTTGCTGATGGGCTATGAAATCACGCGCGACCTGCCACTGACCACGCGCCAGATCACGACTCCGCTGGTGACTATCGACGCGCCCGTCATTGCCGGCAAGAAACTGGCCATCGTCCCCATCCTGCGCGCCGGCATCGGCATGAGCGATGGCTTGCTGAACCTGGTGCCATCGGCGCGCGTGGGCCACATCGGCGTGTACCGCGATCCCGCCACCCACATGCCGGTGGAATACCTGGTGCGCTTGCCGGACTTGAACGAACGCACCTTCATCCTGTGTGACCCGATGGTAGCGACCGGTAATTCGGCCGTGTATGCCGTCGACGTGCTGAAGAAGCGGGGCGTGACGGATGAGCAGATCATCTTCCTGGCGCTGGTGGCCGCACCGGAAGGCGTGACCGTGTTCCAGAACGCGCACCCGAACGTCAAGATGTTCTGCGCTTCGCTCGATTCGCACCTGGACGACCACGCTTACATCGTGCCGGGCCTCGGTGATGCCGGCGACCGCATCTTCGGCACCAAGTAAGCGTAGTCAGGCGAGTATTGCAATGGCAACTTTGATCGACCCGGATTTTCGCGCGCGTTTGCGCGCCCTGAACGAAAAATATGCGGCTGGCGTGCCAGCCCTGATGCAAACGATCACGCAGGCAAGCGGCCGCTGCGACAGCGAAGGCCCCCGTTTGGAACCGTTGACGGAACTGCACCGCGCGCTGCACGCAGTAGCCGGCTCGGCTGCCACCTTCGGTTTCGCTGCGCTGGGGCAGGAATGTCGGCGCATCGAACAGCAGGTGCGTGCCATGCTCAATGCGCCGGCGCAGGCGGTGGCAGAATGGCCCGCCGTGCGCGCGCAAGTGGAGGCGCTGCTGCATTGGGCCGCACGCGATGCGGGCGCCACCCATTTCAGCGCGTGAGTCACAAGCGCCATAGGGATGTGGTTACAATGATTCATTTGATGCAACGCAAAGCACTCGCGTCGCAGATTAGGATATAGTGTCTCCAAGCCGCTGGTACAGGGCGCCGCAAGACGGGGATTTGGCTATTAAAGTAGTGTTCGCAAGTTTATTTTGCGAAAGAATGGTTTTTCTCAGTTTTGTTGGTATAATTGGGCATCGTTGGATTCGAGGTAGTAGTGCAGTTTGTCTGTCATTTCTTTCTTGCTTCAAACGATATAACGGGCGCAAGCCCAACTTAACTGAAATAGGAAATTGTAATGGCAACTGGCATCGTAAAATGGTTCAATGATTCGAAGGGTTTCGGCTTTATTACCCCTGACGAAGGCGGCGAAGATCTGTTCGCTCACTTCTCGGCTATCCAGTCGAACGGCTTCAAGTCCCTGCAAGAGAACCAACGCGTTTCTTTTGAAGTGACCGCTGGCCCTAAAGGCAAGCAAGCTTCGAACATTCAGCCAATCTAATACGCTGGATCAAACGAAATAAAGAAATCCTCGGTCTCCGAGGATTTTTTTTCGCCTGAATTTCGGTAAAGTATGGGGTTTGACTGCCTTATGCGTGTGGTTTATAGCTTGCATGGCCCTTGTTCTGGGCGCTTTGAGTCAGCGTAGGTCTGATTGGGCGCCCTCAGATAGCGCGTTCGCGCCAGTAGTCGGGTTGCGAATAGCTGTGGCGCAAAAAATCCACGAACGCCCGTATGCGCAGCGGCAAATGGCGGCGCTGGGCAAACACGGCATAAATATCGTTGCCCGGCGCGGCAAACTGGTCCAGCACCGTCACCAGCTGGCCCGAGGCGATCTCGGCGCCCACTTCCCACATCGAGCGCCACGCCAGTCCCTTGCCGGCCAGCGCCCAGTCGTGCAGCACTTCGCCATCGTTGCACACCATATTGCCTGCCACCTTTAAAATCACATTCTTGCCGTTTTCGCGGAAGGTCCAGCCACGCTGGCTGCCTTCGCTGCTGATCGCCAGGCAATTATGTTTCGCCAGGTCGGCCGGGATGCGCGGTGTGCCTGCCCGTTTCAGGTAGGCGGGCGAGCCGACCAGCACGCGCTGGTTGTCGGCCAGCTTGGTGCTCACCAGCGAGGAATCGGACAGGCTGGCGATGCGGATGGCCACGTCGATACCTTCACCGATCAGGTCGACCAGGCGGTCGTTCAGGTTCAGCGACACCGTCACGTCGCGGTGCTCGGCGACAAACGAGGGAATCAGGGGCGCCACGTGCTGACGCCCGAAGCCGGCCGGCGCGGAAATGAGCAAATGGCCGCTGGCCTTTACGCTGCGCTCGGCCACGGCCGCTTCCGCCTCTTCCAGCTCTGCCAGGATGCGCTGGCAATCTTCCAGGAAGGCGGCGCCTTCGTTCGTCAGCGCCAGCTTGCGCGTCGTGCGCTGGAGTAATTTGACGCCCAGGCGCTGCTCCAGCGCATCGAGGCGCCGGCCGATCATGGCCGGTGCAATGCCTTCCGCGCGCGCGGCGGCCGACAGGCTGCCCTTGGCCACCACTTCCACGAACGTTGATATTTGTCTGAACTGCCCCATGCCGTGCTCCCGCGATGCTATCACTTGTGACAAAAACGCATAGATGAAGTGATTTTTAATCTCGTTTCCATGCCTTATAGTGCAATACTATAGAACAAACGCGCCGCCTGGCAGAGTGTTTTTGCGCCTCTGTCCCGCTTGTCAGCGCAATCGTTCAGCTTATACTTGGATCGCCAGATTACCTTTGCTTATATTTACTAAAAACCGGAGAACTTCATGACGCAGAATACGATCGCACTTCCCGAAGGCATGCAAATCACGGGTGAAATCCAGCCCGGCTATGAACAGATCCTCACGCCGGCGGCGCTGGCGCTGGTGGCCAAGCTGACGCGCGCCTTCGAGCCGCGCCGCCAGCAATTGCTGGCCGTGCGCGTGGAACGCGCCAAGCGCCTCGACGCCGGTGAGCGTCCTGATTTCCTGCCAGAAACCGCGCACATCCGCGACGGCGACTGGAAGATCGCGCCGATTCCGAAGGCGCTCGAATGCCGCCGCGTGGAAATCACCGGTCCCGTCGAGCGCAAGATGGTCATCAATGCGTTCAATTCCGGCGCGGACAGCTATATGACGGACTTCGAGGATTCGAACACGCCGAACTGGGATAACCAGTTGACGGGCCAGATCAATATGTTCGATGCCGTGCGCAAGACGATTTCGCTGGAGCAAAATGGCAAGTCGTACAAGCTGAACGACAAGATCGCTACCCTGGTTGTGCGTCCGCGCGGCTGGCACCTCGATGAAAAGCACGTGCTGGTCGACGGCAAGCGCATTTCCGGCGGCATTTTTGATTTCGCCCTGTTCATGTTCCATAACGCCAAGGAACAACTGGCGCGCGGCGCCGGTCCGTATTTCTACCTGCCGAAAATGGAATCGCACCTGGAAGCGCGCCTGTGGAACGATATCTTCGTCATGACGCAAAACGAATTGGGCTTGCCACAAGGCACGATCAAGGCGACTGTCCTGATCGAAACCATTTTGGCAGCGTTTGAAATGGATGAAATCCTCTACGAACTGAAAGAACACAGCTCGGGCCTGAACGCTGGCCGCTGGGATTACATCTTCTCGTGCATCAAGAAATTCAAGCTGGACAAGGATTTCTGCCTGGCCGACCGCGCGAAAGTCACCATGACGGCACCATTCATGCGCGCCTACGCCTTGCTGCTGCTGAAAACCTGCCACAAACGTGGCGCACCGGCCATCGGCGGCATGGCAGCCTTGATCCCGATCAAGAACGATCCTGAAAAGAATGACATCGCCATGGGCGGCGTGCGCAACGACAAGGCCCGCGATGCTACCGACGGCTACGACGGCGGTTGGGTTGCCCATCCGGGCCTGGTGGAACTGGCCATGGGCGAGTTCACCAAAGTGCTGGGTGACAAGCCGAACCAGATCGAGAAACAGCGTCCCGACATCGATGTGAAAGCGTCGGACTTGCTGAATTTCCAGCCGGAAGCGCCGATCACGGAAGCGGGCTTGCGCTACAACATCAACGTGGGTATCCACTACCTGGGCAGCTGGCTGGCCGGCAACGGTTGCGTGCCTATCCATAACCTGATGGAAGACGCGGCCACGGCCGAGATCAGCCGCTCGCAAGTGTGGCAGTGGATTCGTTCCAGCAAAGGCGTGCTGGAAGATGGCCGCAAGGTCACGGCTGACATGGTGCGCACCATGATTCCGGAAGAGCTGGCCAAAGTGCAGCGCGATGCGCCAGGCGGCAACGGGCCGACCTATGTGCGTGCCGGCCAGATCTTCGAGGAAATGTCGACGTCGGAATCGTTCGCTGAGTTCCTGACCTTGCCGCTGTACGAAGAAATCTGATCCTGATCAAGTAACAGCATGAAAAAATCCCGGCGATGCAACAAAGCATCTGCCGGGATTTTTTATTGCGGAAAGATCGACTTAAAAATTATTCTTCCACATCCGCAAGGCCGCGAACGCTTCCACGGGCGAGGCGTCGGCGGCCAGCTTGCCTTCCACCTTCAGGCTGGTCAGAATCTCCGCTTCGCGGTAGCGCAGGAAGGGGTTCGTGGCCTTCTCAACGGCAATGGTCGACGGCACGGTCGATAAACCTTGCTGGCGCTTTTCCGTGTCGATGGCGATGCGTTCCTGCAAGGCCGCATTGCCCGGTTCGACGGCGCTAGCGAAGCGCAGATTGGACAAGGTGTACTCATGCGCGCAAAATACCTCGGTATCGTCGGGCAGGGCGGCCAGCTTGCCCAGCGAGTCGGCCATCTGGCCCGGCGTGCCTTCGAACAGGCGGCCGCAGCCGCCGGCAAACAGGGTGTCGCCGGAAAACAGCCATGGTGCATCGCCTTGCTCCGAGCGCTGGCGCACGTAGGCGATATGCCCCTTGGTATGGCCGGGCACGTCAATGACCGTCATCTGCAAACCCAGCTCTGGCACATAGGCGACATCGCCCTCACCAAGCGGTTGCGTGATAGCTGTGATAGCCTCATTGCGCGGGCCGAAGACGGGCACGGCGAAATGCTGCAACAATTCGGGCACGCCACCCGTGTGGTCGGCGTGGTGGTGCGTGAGTAAAATGGCGGACAAGGTCAGCTGATGGGCTTGCAGCGCATCGAGGATGGCCATGGCATCGCCAGGGTCGACCACGGCGGCGTGGCGGCCGTCATGGATCAGCCACAGGTAGTTGTCGGCAAAGGCGGGCACGGCAAGTACCGATAAAGCGTGTTCAGGGGAATGTGTCATGAGCAAAAGAGAAAACTGAATGGACAGTGTGGCATCCGAAAAATCCATTATAGCGCTTGACGGCTGGCTGCAGACACCGGCCGGTGTGTACGTGCGTGCCTGGGAACAGCAATGCCTCGACAGCCTGACCGTCGACATCTTCGGTTACAACGCCGTGCAGATCGGCTTGCCCCAGCTCGACGCGCTGGCCGCCAGCCGCATGCCGAACAAATGGCTGCTCGATTCGCGCCTGCCGCCACGCCCGCCGCAGGAGCAGCGCCTGACCCTGGTGTCGGCCTTCGACGAGCTGCCGTTCGATTCGCAAAGTCTGGACCTGGTGGTCTTGCCGCACGTACTTGAATTTGCCGCCGAGCCACACCAGGTCTTGCGCGAGGTCGAGCGCGTGCTGATCCCCGAGGGGCGCGTGATCGTCTGCGGCTTCAATCCGGCTAGCCTGTGGGGCATGCGCCAGGGCATCGGAAGAGTCACGGGACGCCATTATCTGCCGCAGGCGGGTGAGCTGATCTCTATGCCGCGCATGAAAGACTGGTTAAAATTGCTGAACATGGGCGTCAGTCAAAGCCACTTCGGCTGTTACGCACCTGCCTGCAGGACAGAAAAATGGCTGCGCCGCAACGCCTTCATGGATAAGGCCGGTGCGCGCTGGTGGCCATATCTGGGCGCAGTGTATATAGTGCAGGCGATCAAGCGTGTCAAAGGGATGCGTTTGATCGGTCCGGCGTGGACCAAAAAACCGGCGACGGCGCCCGCAGGCGCACCGGTCACGAATAAAAGGCGGGAACAGCAAGATGGATAAGGTTGAGATTTACGCCGATGGCGCATGCAAGGGCAATCCCGGTACGGGCGGCTGGGGCGCGCTGATGGTGGCCGATGGCGCCAAGAAAGAAATTTACGGCGGGGAACTCAATACGACGAATAACCGCATGGAGTTGAAGGCCGTGATCGAAGCGTTGACGGCGCTCAAACGTCCCTGCCAGGTAGTGTTATATACCGATAGCCAGTATGTTCAGAAGGGCATCAGCGAATGGATCCACGGCTGGAAGGCGCGCGGCTGGAAAACGGCGGCCAAGGCGCCCGTCAAGAACGTCGACCTGTGGCAAGCCCTCGATACGGCCCAGGCCGTCCATCAAGTGGAATGGCGCTGGGTGCGCGGCCACAATGGCCATCCGGGCAATGAACGGGCTGATGAACTGGCAAACCTGGGCGTGGAAACCGTGCGCGCCTGAGAACCCCCAACCAAACCTATTGTGCGTCGCGCTTTGTGGTTGGCGATGCTCACCACCTCGGCGGCCCCGTACTCAGTACGGTTGCGCTTCTCGACCACAAATCACTGCCGCTCGCTACGGTTTTATTGCGCGTTCGAGAATGCCGTGGTGCGATTGCAGGGCGCAGGTTTGCTATACTGTGCCCTTCGCTTTTTGCTTTTACGACTGAATCTGCCATGCGTCAAATTGTTCTCGATACTGAAACCACCGGCCTGAATCCGCGCACGGGCGACCGCATCCTGGAGATCGGGGCGGTCGAACTGAACAACCGCATGTTGACGGGTAATAATTTTCATCATTACATCAATCCCGAACGCGACTCGGAAGAGGGCGCGCTGGCCGTCCACGGATTGACGACGGAATTCCTCAGCGACAAGCCGAAATTCGCGGAGATCGCGGACGAATTCCGCGCGTTTATCGCCGGCGCCGAATTGATCATCCACAACGCTCCGTTCGATATCGGCTTCCTCAACGCGGAATTCAAGCGCCTGAACCTGCCGCCCGTGCATGAGCAAGTGCATGGCGTGATCGACACCCTGGTGCAGGCGAAGGAAATGCATCCTGGCAAGCGCAACTCTCTCGACGCCCTGTGCGACCGCTACGGCGTCTCGAACGCCCACCGCAAGCTGCACGGCGCGCTGCTCGACTCGGAATTGCTGGCCGACGTCTACTTGGCCATGACACGCGGGCAGAACAGCCTGAGCATGGAAGAAGAAGTGGAAGTGGCTGCCGACGGTGCCGCCCTGGAAATCGTGCCCCTGGCCGAAGTCATCTTCCAGAGCGCCACGGCTGACGAGCTCGCCGCCCACGAAGCCACCATCGCCGGCCTCGACAAGGCCGCCAAAGGCCAGTGCATCTGGACCGCTGTCCTGGCGCCACCAGCGGCCGCCTGAGAAAAAAGCGGAGGCGTGGCAAATTTCCTGTTGCCAGCCCTTGCAGATGCCGCAACACCTATGCGATAATTCGCCTCGCTTCGGGAGGTTAGCTCAGGGGTAGAGCACTGCATTCACACTGCAGGGGTCGCAAGTTCGAAACTTGCACTTCCCACCAAATTTAAGCTTTGAAATCAAGGTCTTGGCGTTCGCCAGCAGGTTTCAGGGCAACGGTAAATGCCGGCTTGATGGTGAAAAATAGGGGAATTCGACAAACGATTCCACCAACGCCAAAGGCCAATCATGGCATCATCCATACCTCGCGGCATCCGGGTCATCGACTGGAAAAACGCCGATAAAACAAAATCCATACGTTACAGAGTGCGCGTTGAGCGCGGCGACTTCGTTGTCGATCGCTCATTCGGGCAAGACGAGCTTGAGCGCGCCAAGATATTTTTGGCCGATACCAAGACGCCGCAAGGCAGGCTTCTGATAGCCCAAGGGCGAGACCGCGCGAGCCTGATGGTTTCCGAGATCGAGCGCCTTGCCGCGGAATTCATCATGGAAGGGCGCTGCACGCTTGGCCATGCCATCGACAGCTATCTGCGCGCCTATGTGGCCCCATTGATAGATTGCGGCGTAGACAAGGTCCAGCAAACAGCAAAGGCCGCCAGGGCGCGCCTGGAAAGCTGCCGCAACATTGAGATCTCCTACATTAAAAGCGGCTTCGTCGTCCCGTCGGGACCTCTTGCGGGCTTGAGGGAGCATGCCAAGGGCTTCGCCAAGCAAAAGATCGGAGATTTCTATATCGACGACCTGACGGAGCAGGAGACAACCGAATACATCGATGTCAGATTGCGGCAGGGCAAGGCGAAGAGCACGGTCAAGCGCGAGATATATGCTCTGCAAGCCGTCGTCAACAAGCTGCGCTTCACGGACAACAAGGCGTGGAAACGCCTCAACGGCCACAATCCCTTTGCAGAAGCAGACAAGGCCAAGGTGAAGGGCGGCGAGCGGCGCCGACGGCGGATCATCTCGCCGGACGAAGAGGAAGCGCTGCTTACGGAGCTGCGCAAATGCCGGAACAAGGAAATGCCGCTCATTTTCGCCGTCGCCATATCCACGGGCATGAGAAGGGCCAAGATCCTTGGCCTGCTATGGTCCCAGATCGATGTCGAGCGCGGAGTCATCAATCTCGATGCTGACCAGACGAAGGCGGACGAGGAGCGCTTGGTGATTTTGCTGCCGGAGGCAGTGGCAGTCTTCAAAGTTATTCCGCGAGTGGACGCACGGGTCTTCCATTACAAGATCGAGGGCTTCAAGACCGTATTCCGCCGAGTGCTTGCGCGGGCGAAGCTTGATGGCATCCACATGCATGACACTCGTCGCTCCTTCATTTCAAGAGTGCTCAAGGACATTACCTCATCGCCCGTGGCGATCGCAGACATGATTGGAGCCCGCAGCGTGGCGAACTTGCAGAAGCGGACCATCGAGCGCATCCGGCAAGGCAATATGATCGATGCTGGCTTCATTCAAACTGAGGAGGAGCTTCGCTCAGTTGTTGGGCACAAAGACGGGCAAACGACTGCGCGCTATGCGAACATGGCCCCGGAGAAGAAGGGCTCCGTAAAGAAATAGGATCGCTTGCCGACGGCGCCAATGTTTTCGTTTACTGTAATGTTGCCTGCTTTTGTAAGTGGCGCCAAGAACTCGGATGAAATGCGCTCCCGCTGTGAATGGAAATGCTGTAGGGCACTGTCGCTGGCTACTGATGATTTTCACCGGCGATTGAATGAATTTTCGAGCATACTGAGGGCAACTTTGGAGACTTGAAAATCATGGAAATTGCCCTCGTCGCATTGCTGTCCACTCGCATTGCAGAAGCGGAAGCCGCCATGGCGGCCTTGAACTTGCGCTTGCTTTCCGGCGAGATGGAGGCGTTGATTCCCGATGTTGGCGCCTTGACCGATGCTGAGCGCCGCGGCTGTCTGGCCGAGATCGTTGGCCATCGCTTCGCCACCACGACATCGGCCGACCGCGGCCCTTGGGACTCGTATTTCTGTCCGCAGTCCTCTGGGATTGATGCCGAAGGCACCGAGCACCACTTTCCTGACGCCAGGCAGATCGACGCCGAGATCGTCGAATACTGGAAGGCTCGCTCGGAGCAGACTCCACATCCCATTCTCCGCTCCCGATACGCCGATCTTGCTTGGGAAATTGGCCGGATTTGGAATCGGGAGCATCCGTCCGAGCCCCAAGTCCAATTGCCGCGCGAGCTGGCGCAGCGCGCCATCGATGCCTATTTGGAGTCTGCGAAGCTGCTGAACCCCGGCGCCCACTTGGAGCTTTTTAAAGCGTGGGAATTCGTGGACAGGGCCCTTGACCTGGCCATCCGGATCAAGGACAAGCCGTTGGCCGAGCGCGCGAAGGCCTTTGCCTTTGACTTCAACCGGGCCAATCGCCGGGCGGGACACGCTGGCCAATGGTGGCTGGTCGACAATTGGGCGTGGGACCGCAAAGGGCTGACGATTTCAGACGCCGAGCGAGAGGAGCTTGTTGGATGGCTCGAAGAATCTTTGGATCTTTGCGCGGACATGGCCAAGCCTCAAAATTTTGATCCACACTTGGCGCTCGATGCGGCCGATCGCATTGCCCGATGGTCGCGCAAGTCCGGCCGGCCGGAGCTTGGCGGCGCCGCGATCAAAAAGGCGGGGAAAGCGTTCGAGTCCATCGCCGGGCAAGCCAATGCATTGACCGCGATTTCCTGGCTCGAAGATGTTGGCGTCCGCTATCGCCAAGAAAACTTGGCGGACGACGTTGCTCGAGTGGACGCAGCCATTGTCTCGCGCGGCAAGGAGGCGCACGAATCGATGAGAATGGCCTCGGCGCCTATCCACATCCCTATGGATGAAATGGAGGCATGGCTCGACGAGCGGACCGCGGGATCGGCAAGGCTGGCTCTCGGGCGCATCGCCATGGATTTAATTTCAACGGAAGATTTGTTGCGCTCGATCGTGGAGGACAATGCCGTCAATGCGCCGTTTTATGCAAGCGTCAAGATCAGCATCATGGACGGCCAAGGCTTCACATCCGCCACCATCGGATCGATCAAGGAGGACATGCCAGGGCGCCTGCTCAGCCTCGCCGCAACCGTCATGGCAGGGAACTCGCCGATGCTGGCCCAGGCTTTGGAGCGCGCGAAGTCGCGCTGGGGCATTGGCGCCGCCGAGTTCACGGCTTTTCTCACCGAGAGCCCATTGTTCCCTCCGCATTCCCATAAGCTGCTGGGAATCGGCATCGAGGCATGGTTTGCCAACGATTTTGTAAAGGCGGTCCATGTTCTTGTGCCCCAGGTCGAGGCGGCGCTGCGGGAAATGCTCAAAGCGCATGGCGAGTCGCCGATGAAGCACAATCCCCGAGAGGGCGGATTTGAAACGCTGGGCATGGGGACCATTCTCATGACTGAGGCATTCCGGACCAAGGTCCGGCCGATGTTTGGCTTGCATTTTCGCGCCTTATACACCAGCCCCAAGGGCATCAATTTGCGCAACAAACTGGCGCACGGCTTGGCCGGGCCGGACGCCTTTGGCTGGGGCATGGCGCATTGGGTGGCGCACAGCCTGTTGGCGATTCGGACGCTCGGGCACTTGGAGGATTGATTCCGTCTCGCATCTGAGCGCCGTCGCCTCCGCAGCATCTCAGGCCTTGGCAACGGCGAAATAGATTGCGAAGAATCAACAAGCTTAGCGCTGCCCCTTGTTAAATTTGACTCCCCTGCGCGCTGGAAGAGGCGGCGCATCCAATTGAACATAGGGGCTGGCGATGGAGAAGAGCTCGGCATGCCATGGGCAAGCGAGCCGGGCGCAGCAACAAATGCGGCTCGTCATTCCCAACGCTGGCAACGAGGCGTCCTCGAAATATCTGGTCTACGATTTTTTCCGGCAAGGGGCAGGGCGGGGAGCCATCCACGCCCGATGCGCTTCCGGACCAGATGGGCGCTTCCGAGCAACCCCCTTAGGGTTGTTTGCCAACATGCCGCATGGATTCAAGTCATTATGCTTATAAAAATGCAATAATATGAAATTGGCCAGTGGCGCGCGGATTGCGAACTTGGTCCGCCAACAGGTGTTTGCCGCACTCGCTCTTGCATTGGGCGATCGGGACTTTCGCCGATCGCCTCCAAGCCTCAGCCAGCGGCGCTGCCAAGGGGCGAAACCTGGCGGCTCCAATCCGGCATCCCCGCATGTTCCGCCTTCCCAGATCTCGTAAATCCAGAATGGACTTAATTGGTCGTGTATCATCTAATTGAGGTGCCATTATATTAGCCAGTCTTTCTGGCAATCGATGCATCGAATAGCTTTGAAGTTCTTCTGCAAGGGCTGCTGAGCGCCATGCCGTTGTTTGGGAAAATATAGATAGCGCAAGCTAGAAAGCAAAGATGGAACATTCTCTCGCCTACCATGCCGTTGTGAATGCCATGGAGGGCAAGGCAGGCTGGACGCCGATGTCGCGGTTCGCCTCGGCCGTCTCGCATGCCATCAGCGGCCATTTGCCGTATCAGCGGTATCACGCCGCCGGCATGGAAAGAACGGTCCAAGGCTCGGGAGCCGGCGTCATTGAGCGCATGGTCAACGATTTTCTTGCCACCGACATCAATCCCAACTATTTGCTTCTCTCGTCATTTCAGCGCGAGGCCGACGTTTTGATCGCGTTCAACGCCTACAACCAGTCCGCGGCGCTCGGGGTGCAAACCAATGTTGGCGCCAAGGGATATGCCCGTATCTTGGGCAATCGCTCGCGCGGCGGCTCTTCGAGCTCGCTGGGCGTCGGCGCCTCCGATCCCGATGGCTGCCGCCATGGCACGCTTGCGATCGTCGAGGCCATGCTGTCCACGACGCGGCGCAACGCCGCGGCGCCGGGCGGCGCCGAGAAACGCAGCTTGACGACGGTCGCAAAGCTTCTCGGCGTCGAATCCTCGGTGGCGGGCGAGGCCGCGCTCGTCTTTGAAAGCGAAGGGAGCCTTCCCATCGCGCGCGTGGCCAGCAGTCTTGGCTGCCACCAGCGAACCTTGGAGCGCCGGCTGCGCGAGTCCGGGCTCACCGCCGAGCTGCTGCGCCAGGCCTCTCGATTGATCCGCGCGTCGCGCCGCCTCTCTTCCCCTGACAGCCTCACGACGATTGCATTTGCCGAGGGGTTTTCCGATCTCGCCCACATGACGCGGGCGTTTCAATCGGCCTCGGGAATGCCGCCAAGCCTTATCCGCAAGCTCATGCGCCTTGGCGCCGATCCGTTGGCGGCTCCACCAGCCATCATTTAGGTCTGCAATCCGGCATTCAATTGCCGGGCTGGGCGCGCCGCATTGTATGGCGGCGCGCTTGGATTGCCTTGATCGTATTGATCGATAGCATCCCTTTCCCAATGCCCAGCCCTTGCCGCAATGCCCAGTTCTTGCCGCATTGCCCATCCTGCCGCCTCTAATTTATGAAAGAAATCCTTTTGGATGGCGATATCGCTTGGATATTGCCAAGTCTTGGGCCGTTGTCGCATGGATTCAATCTTTTTCAGGCCCGCTGCGTTATTTTTCTACTTGTTGCAAGGCAATGAAATTGCCTTGGCGGCAGGGACAGATGGCGAAAGATTTTCAAAATAATTTTGCATTTTTCTTTGGCCGCTGCGTTGAGGGAATGTGGGAGGAGGAATTGGTTGAAGGGATGGCGCCGTGCGCCTTGTTCCGCAGATGGCTGGCGATGGCGCGCGCTTGATTGACGACGAATGCCCGGTCCTCTGGGGATAGGTCGGTGAGATGAGCCTCCATGGCAGCGGCTTGGTCGGATTTGCGATCGCTCGCCGTCAGCAGCAGTTCGTCCATCCGGCAATCGAAAAGCTCCGCGAGCTCAGATAGGCGCGGAATTGACGGCAGGACGATGCCCCGCTCAAGGCGTGAGATGGCCTCGTTGCCAACTCCCAAGCGCTCCGCGACGTCCTCTTGGGTGAGTCCGACTCGGACTCGATGGCTCGCAATGGCGGCTCCCACTGTTTGGGAAATTTTTTTGAGTCGTTGAGATTCCATGGGGCATCCTTGTGATGGGTCAACCCGAATGGTGGCTACTAGGCTTATTTGTTTGAAGGACTTAAAAGGTTGAATGGCAACTAAAATGGTTTATTATTCGTTCACAGCATATTTTTCTCTAGTGCAATGTTTCGGAGCGCTTAGTTTGGCGAGGCGCCATAGGCCAAGGCAGGGGTGGCATATGCATGGCGGGAGGAGGAATGCATCACTATTGGAGGCCGCTGCCCGGTTGCCGTGAATGGCAAGCGGCGGGAACAAGGCGGCTAGGCGAATGAGCATAACAAGGCGGCGCGCTTTGACGGCAGTGTTGGCGGCGCTCTCTGTTTGCAAGGACGCAGGCGGCGAGAGCTGCCCGCAAATAACAAGCAACAAATTGAAAGGTGTAAGAATGTCCAATTCTCCGAAAAGCTTGCTCGCTAGAATCATATATTTCGCGATCAAAGTTTTGTGTTCGGTGGTAGCGGTAGTGACCACGCCCAAACCTGCGGTGTTAGCTGCGGTGTTTGTTTTCTGGATTTGGCAATTGGTCGCACACTACCGGCGCGGCCTCGTCGCCCTCAAAGCGGCATTGAAGCGGGGTGAAAGTGTGAATCCCAGAGCGGTGTGGTTCAGTAAATTCAAACACAAATTCGTGCTCTCAATCATGGCGTCGGTGGTCTACCCGATGCTTGGGATTCCCGCGGTGATTATTTTCTGGATCGTGGATTTGGCATTCCTCAACCGGCAAAAAGCTGCGGTTCGCGCCGCCGCGCCGCCCACCTACGCAGACAAGGCCGGCATCGCCAGTGGCGACGTGAACGGAGCGGAGTGGGGCTATTCCTGTTCTCGGTTCGATTTGATGATCAATTTCGAGCGCGACGAGGCAAGGTTGGTATCCCATGTCGACAATGTCGGTGTAACTATCCTGGGTATTAAAGCTGACATTTCGACGCGTTTTGATCGCACTTTCCGGCTGTCAGATTTGGCCTGTGCCGTCGAAGAAAATAGCACTAGCATTTACTTTTTTGCATTCTCTCAAGAGGTTGTGGTTGGAACACCTATCAGCGTGAAATGGCGAGGCGACGAGCTTGTCAGAGAAGGCTCTGCCCGTCTTGAACGAAAATGGCATTCCACGCCTGACTTTGGCGCATCCTTCTACGAGATCGGCCCGATGCTGGCGAGCGACTTCAATCGTTACTGGATGCCGATTCAAAAAAGAATATTTTCAATGGGACACGCGAGAGCGGATGCCTATGTCACCGAGCATCAGGATAGCTTGGCTGCGGTGAGGCTTAGCGCACGCGCTGCATGGAAGGCTGAACGCGAAATCAGCATGGCGCGCGTGAGCGAGCTTAAAGAGCTTGCAGGTCTTGGCGAGGCATTTTTAGAAAATGCCCTGTATGACAACGGCTCGCTAGCATGGACCATTGCTGCCGACAAGAGTGGCCGCGCTGTCGTTGAGTTGAATGGCGACGTGTGGATCGGGTCACTCAAAGACGCTTGCGCGACGGCGAGCTTGGATGAAATTCCCGCAAAAACCGACGGCGACGCGCCCACCTTTGCGCTGGGAATAGTCGTCAAGGATGACGAGTTTGAGCGCTCGCAGCTCCGCAAGCGCCGCTTCCAGCTGATGGCAGGCTATCCGAAGGCACAAATTACAACCTGGGTCGATCGAATTGAGATTCTTGCTAGATAGCAAGGCGCTGGACTAGGGCGCTGGCAAGGCGCACGCCTCGCCCAACGATCGTTGCCGCTGCTGCGGCCACAGCATTCATCTGTTTTATTTAACTGTATAGGAAATACCGATGCGTAAAATTTTATCCGCGCCTTTGATTGCGCTCGTCCCATTTGTGCTGTCCGCGTGCGCCAACCCCGAAATGCAGGGCGGCTCGAATGTCCAGCTTCAGCAGGCCATCAACACGGTGGGCGCCATGCTTAATGGGACTGTGCCGACTTCGGCAACTGCCACTAACCCAACTAGCCGGCCAGCAGCCCCCACTATCGCTGCCGGTGAAGGCACTCCCAAGGTAATCAGTGGGTCAAGAATTATCATTGACGGTCCTCGCCCGAAAGATCCTCGCTGGGTAGGGAAGTCGATCGAGAGCACTCCGCTTTACAAGCTGTTTGAGCGCTACCCGTTGGAGAGCTATGGGAATTACTGGCCACGCGTGAGTATCCATGTTGATGACTATTCTGAAACACTAGCGTCAAGCGAGCATTCCAGCACCAGATATTCGCAATTAGCGAAGGAGGCGCGTCCATTGGAGTGCATCAAATTCACTGCGATGATATGGACCTCTGAGAAGAAATCGCAGAAAGTTGAGGGTGTTGTGATTTGCAGCGTGGATATCAAGCCAGATGACAGATATTTGTCCATTGGCACCATGCGCGCTTATCGCGGACTTATGTCTCCATCAATGTATTCTTCCCAGCAGCTCCGGACAGCAGGGCCACGAATTCCGGCGCAACTTTTGCCGCGGTCAACAGGGGAAGACGCTACATTTTATTCCAATGGGGATTACCTTTTTTCATCCCTATTTGTCAAAATGGGATACCAGGGAGCCATTGATGGAGATGCGCGGCTCTGGTTTGTTAATCTCACAAATGCCAAGTTCTGATTAAAACGAAAGAGCAGAAATGCGTTGCCACGCAGCGCATTTCGAAGGCGTTCCATGATTTATGATCTCTGGTCGGACCAAGGCTTGATGGCTAAAACGCGATGCGTATCAGGCGTTTGGAGATTTTCTCTAAACTATTTGAAGCAAAATGCCAGCGTGGCACAGCACGCTGAACTTTCCTGTCCTAGCCATGTCGTGGGAACATTGACAGTCCGAATTATCAGCATTTATTCGGTAAAGCCATAAATATCGTAATGAGCCACCGTTGCTCACTAATCTACTAACCAAGAGGTGCACATGTCAGAACTAGCCCGCTCCACCTACGTTCATGAATCCAGCCGCACAGCCAACCAAGAAGCTGGTTTTGCACGGGCGGCGGCGACGCGAGCAAACATTGCCGCCAACAAAGCGAAGAGCGAAGCAATTAATGCCGCAAACAGAGCACAGGCGGCCCGGAGTTCAGACCGGTCGGCCTTGGCGGAGATGAAAATTCGCCTAGAAAAAAGCGAGGCTCAGCTAGCTCAAATGGAAGCACAAATCGCGGAGAAATCGAGACTGATAGCAGAGAGAGACAGCATCACTCAGGATTGGATACATTCCAGTGATACTTTTAAAGTGCTTGCAAGGAAATATGGGCGGAAGCTAGGAATGACTGATGAAGAGCGATTGGCGGATTACCGAGAGGAAGTCTTAATCCAAGCCGAGGAAAACCCTAAATTTCAAGACACTGAGCTGTGTAAAGCGGTCAAGCGAAAGATGTGCCTAATCGGATCTTAAAAAGCTTAATTCACGCCATGTTCAACTTTAAATAGCAGGAAAAAAAGCGGGGCATATTAGATACGTTGCCATGGCGCCTGAGATCATCACATAGATGCTTGAGAGCGAATCTTTAGAGTAGAAAGTAACGATGGGAAAATGAGCTGCCGAGTGAATTCGGAAACTCATTTTTTATACACCTGACGCACCGTTGGTATATGCTTTTGCTATGAGCTCTGAGATGGACCTCCCAGCACTCTCTAAGTCACATGTCGCCTTTGAGCTGGGGCAATGAAAGGGATTGCATGATTGATGATTTGACCGGAGAACGACTGACAATTCAAAATGGCCATTTGATCCTTGCAGCTGCTCAGCGCCCGCGCGTAGATGCTATTTTGAAGGAGCATCGTTGTCCTGCGGTCTGGTCCGCGGGCATATCCGCGGTGGAGCGCTATGTGGACACCTCGCCAGACGATATGCGCAATGTGGCTGTTTGGTCGGTGGCATTTGACGAGAGCATAGACATTGACACGCTTCAGGCCGCGCTTGACGCTGAATAACAGGATTTGAGAGTGTCCAGCACGCCGCTGGTGCTATTGGCCATGCCAAGCGAGCTGCTCGCCGAGCCCAGTTGCATTGTTTCTCCGGAAGGTGGCGATATGCCATCCGCCCTGAGCACTTTTTTTGCAAACAAGAGTCATGGGATCGAACGGGGCCTGCGCTATGCCAGTGGCTAGCGCGCATTGCGGGTCCATATTTTCCAGACCCATTCGCATCTCAGCGCCGTCGTCTACAGCGCATCCATCCACGTGCAAGGCCTCAACACTTAGCTCCAAGGCGATCTTGCCTAGGGCGCTGCCATCCGCCCTGGTGGCAATCCAGCAGGCTTGCAGCAACGCCAAGCTATACACTTCTAGGCCACCTTCCGCCATGGGCGAGTCGAGCCACGCGAGAAGTGATGGGGTCTCATATGACAGGATATCTTCTTTCGTTGGCGCAGCCAGGGCAGGCTGCATGCCAGGATTGCTGTTGGCGCTTTCTTTTACCATTACTAAGTGATGAATCTGCCCTATGGATTGTTCCAGCCTGTCGATGCGGCCGCAAAGCAAGGAGCGCAGATCGTCAATGTCGCCGGCAGTGTCGAACTCCGTTGCCTTCAATGATCCGCGCGCGCCGTCCTGCGCCTCGTCAAGGTATGCGGCCAGCGCTTTGAGCGGGGAGTCCTCGATTCCCCTTGAGCGGGCAATTTCAAGAAGCCGCGCCTTTCGTTTGGGATTGAGTTGAAGATAGACGCCTCGGCTTTCCCATAGGTTGGGCTTGCTAGGCTGCTCGGATGCTTCCATAGGCATTTTCATATCGTTCATATGCTCCGCATGGTTTGTCACATTTCTCTCGTTCAACGCATCACCCCGTCATTTACACCAGTCATAGCAGTGCTCCTAGCAGTCATTTCGGTCATTTCGCACTTCCCCCACAAGTAAAATCTCTATCGACTCAGCCCTAAGTCGTGCTCGCCGAGCAGGGTAGCCGGTGGCCTTTTATATGGAACTTGCCCATGGACCGAGCCCCGAGAGCCAGTGTTGGAGTGCACAGCTAAACCTATGGGTGAAGAGGGCAGCCAGGTGGACAATGGAGAGAAGCGGATAGAGCATGGGGCTGGGGAGATGGCGCCGACATTGGCCATGATATTGGGACTGGCGATGCCGTTGGCAGTGGGGCCGAAAGGCCGAGAGCCCGAACGCATTCGCCGGATTGCCCTCGAAATGAGATTTCGGAACGATGTTGCCCAGCTTGGGGAAGATGCGCTCGCTGGCGCCTTTGGCGACTCATAATCGAGCGTGGTCCCCTTAGCGCGGCTGCGCCTCATGCCAAAGGCCAGGACATCCATCGCCTTGCTTCGTTCGCTTGGCGCTCCGTCCTGCTGTTGATGGGATTCGGGATCTCCAGCTCCCAAGGCGCCAAGGTTTGCGTAAATGGTGGTGGCGAAGCGGGAGCGGCTGGCAGCAACATAGCTCCATTCGCGATCCGCCATGCGTGGATTCACCAGGATATAGGCCGATTCGAATGTGCGCCCTTGGCTCTTGTGATTCGTCAGACAAAAGGCATGGTCAAAGCGCCCAAACGACGCGGGTATGCGAACAATCTTTTCCTGGCGCTCGTTTGGCTCGTCGAGCTCCACCACGAGCATGACGCCGGCCGCGGCGCGCTCAATTGCCGCAATGCTGGCCGCCACGCCATTTGAGATGCCCAGTGACCTGTCATTTTTTGTAAAGACGATGCGATCACCAGGCGCGAAGCGCCTGATGTCGGTAGTGTCGTCGCGGTGGATGATCTCGGCCTCAATTCCATCCGCATCGCGAACGATGCCTCTTTCGACAAGAGCGGCCCGCGCCTTGGCATTGAGCTCCGCGACCTCGGCGCGCGTGCCGGCGATGATCGCCTTCTGCGGCAATGCGGCCTTGTCCTGGTCCCACGCCTCGACCAACTGGGCAACGGTGGCGGAGTGCCCCGAGACCAGCTTGAGCCGTCCGCGCTCGTCAAGCATCTCCAAGCCGGCGCGTGCCTCGCCCATGGCGAAGAGCTCCACGGCCTTGCGCATCCATTCGAAATCGTAGCGGTCCCTCCATTTTTCAAAGGCCCGCGCCAGCTTGGCGTCGCCCGAGCAAATCGATTCGAGCGCCTGCAGCCGCGCCTCCTCCGGCGCCTCGCGTAAGGTTTGCACTTGAATCTTCGACAGGTTCCCGCGAGCTTCCAGCCACGCGAGCAGGGGAGAGAAGTCGGTCCGCTGTCGCTGGATGTTGGAAATCTCGGCCTTGCCGTGGCGGATTGTTAGCGCCTGAAAGATCCCGCCCGCGTCGATGGGTTGAAGCTGTTTGGCGTCGCCGACCGAAACCAGCTTCGCCCCCGCCTTGATGGCCTCGGCCTGCAGGAGGCCAAATTCTCGGGAGCCGACCATGCCGGCTTCGTCGAGTATCAATATGCTTTTGGAGTCGAGTTTCATTCTGCCCTTCTGAAGCGACAGGAGCAGGCTGGCGATCGTGCGCGAAGGGATGTCCGCCTCACGCGCCAAGTTCAAGCTCGCCGCGGCCGACTGGCAGCAGCCAGAAACGTTGAACCCTGCGGCCGCATATGCCACGCCCAAGGCTTTCAAGAGCGTCGTCTTGCCCGTGCCCGCCCAGCCTTCCACGAAGGCATGCCTGCCGGTGTCGCAGGCGATGTGCAGGGCGGCGGCGCGCTGTTGGTCCAGGGAGACGCCGACTCCCAGCTTGGCTTTGAGCTCCTGTTCCAGGCGTTCGAACTCATCGCCAACGACGGAGCGGGCGACCTGATGCGCTCGATCCAGGGAGAGCCGCTCCACCGAGGCGCTGATCGAGGCCTCAAGATCCAAGGTGGCCTTCGAAGTGAAGATCTCGGTAAGGTGCTCGGTGCGGCCAAGTTGAACGACATTGGAGTGAGCCAGGAACTTTTCAAGCTCTGCCAGGCATTCCTCCGCGTTCCAGCGGCCCATGGCCTTTTCGCAGATGAGGGCGAGGGCATCTTGGGCGGTCGCGCACGACCGGCTCTCCAAAAGTTCGGCCAGCGCTTCGTCGCGATCGATTTCAAAAGGTGCTTCAATGTCTGGATGCACAGTCTTGTCGCGGCCGGTCCGCATCGAGGCGACGGCTTCTGGCGTCAAGCCCAGCTTTGCGGCCATTTCCTTGAAGCTTTCAAGTAGAACCGGCAGCGAGGGCTCGGCCTTGGCGGAGCGGGTGTTGAGGGCGGCAATTTCCCGCGCGACAGCGCCATCCGCTTCAAGCATGCCGCATTCGCGCACATATTCTGCAATTTGCTTGGAGCGCGTCGACAGGGCGTCCCGTTGTGCCTGGTCGATTCCGCGAATTGTAAAGTAGGGGCCTGCTGGCTCCACTTCGAAGCCAAGGCCCCGCAGCCGGCTCGCGAGCTCGACGCGAAAGAGAATGCCGGTGGCAATCTTCGCCTCAAACTGGGCGCGGTGTTCCAGAGCGCTCCATTCCTTGCTATTTTTGCGCTTGGCCAAGTTGAAGAAGAAGCCGTGGATGTGCAATTGAGGCTCGCCTGCGCGGCTGCTGAAATGCGTATAGCAGGCTGAGATCGTGGCGCCCGCCTGCTGCTTTACTCTGCCGCCTTGGCCATGCCTGGTGATCGAGTTGTTCTCAACATAGGCCAGAGCACTTTTTGCCGAGTCCTGCAGGCAAGTGATGAGCGCGTCCCGCGTTTCTTTGTCTGCGCCGGCAAAGATCGCCGAGACATCTTTGACAGCGGAGAAGGTCATGTCGAGCCCCATGACATGATTGTCGCCGGCACCTTTGACCAAGGCCTCGCCTGATAGAGGATGAAATCCCTTCGCCAAGCGCTCTACATGCTCGCGCTCGGCATGGTCAGAAAGCCCGAGCAGCGCGGCGCCGCCACCAGTCCAGAATGGCGGAGGCCCCAAGTCCCCATCAGGTCCCCGAGCATAGTCGTCAAAGTCTCCTCGCTGGCGCGTCGTGTCCATAGGGCCGCCAAGATAATGCAAGTATCCCTTGGAACTGTGGCCTTTTTTAGCTTGGTTCGATGCGGAATTTATTTTCGTGATTGAAAGCAAATGACACCTCCTTATTGAATAGCAAGCTGGCTCGCTTTTGGCGCTTTGCTTTTCAAATTTCTTTGCCCAGAAAGGGGCGAAAACAAGGGGTGGCTGGGAAGCCACCCCAAGCCGAGCGTTAGTCCATCCGTTCGGCCAGCTCATCGCCCCTAAGATTTGCGTATCGGACCAGCATGGATACGTCGCTATGGCCGACAATCGCCATGATTTCAAAGACCGACAACTTGCGCTTGTAGAGCACCATCCGACTGATCGCCTCGTGGCGAAGATCATGGAATCTAAAATCAATCAGTCCGGCCCTAGTCACAAATTTATGGAATCCTGAGGAAACACTGAGCGGAAGGCCTAAGAGATAGAAGACCCGGGAGTTGCCAGCGACTGCCTCTTGCTGAAGATTCTGCATGAAGGCTATGGCCTTGAAAGAAAGCGGCACTGCGCGAACCTTTCTTCCCTTGGTTTTTATCGCGGGAATCGTCCATAACCTTCTATCAAGGTCAAACTCATCCCATTCGGCCAAGACAAGTTCCTGCAAGCGAGCGCCAGTCTCAAGCGCCATTTGCATGAGATGGAACCATTGATTCCGAGATGGCGCCTTGCATGCTTTGAGGACCGCCTCCAAGCGTAGCTGCTCTGGTTCGGAAAGGCGTCGCGTGCGCCTATTTTCCCAATGTTTCGGGAAGTGTTTTTTGGAGAAGTTGAGCTGCTGGGCCGGAAGGTTGAGGGTCTCCGCTCGCCACCTGCAGGCCATCGACATAATTTGCAGATGAACCGCGATGGTTGAATAGCTGAATGTAGTGCCAATTCTGGTTTTTTTTGTCAGCATGCGTGCGATGTAATTTTTATTCCACAAGGGCGTCACGTCCTTGAGCGTGATATTGCCAATCACGCGCAAAATCGTCGGCGCTGTTTTTTTATGTCGCGGAATAGATTCATCGCTTTCGCAAAAAGCTTGGACAATGTCTCGCAGGCGCTCATCCATCAGGCCGGCGAGCGTAGCTTGTTTTTTGTCGAGGCGCTTCATTTTTTTCGATCGTTCCTCCGCAAGCTTTTTAAGCTTTGCCTCGATAATCTTCGAAAAATCTTCGGCATCGCATCTTTGCTCAAAGGTTTTCACAACTGAGGTTTGCCCCTTGACTCGAATGGTTGCCTGCCAAGTGCTCGGCTTGTTCTTGCGTGGTCGTTCAACGATGGTAGCCATATTTTTCTCCTGGGTTTGGTTTGAAGGTGCACCGCATACTTCCGATGAATGGGCTTTTCTGCCGGCCGCATGTCGGATCTATAAACGGGGTTTTAGCAGCGCTAATGCCGCGCTACATCCACACACAACAAATCCCGTAAACGAGACGGCAGCGCAAGGCCTTGCGGGTTATGATTTCGGGCGCGTCTACACAAAAAACCTACCTCGCGGAGCACCAAAAACTCTCTCAAACCACTCTAAATACAGTCGTGTAACGACATAAAATTATCTTTTGAGCCACAAAACATTGCGTAATGTGAGTTTTTTGGAGCATATGAAGCAGATGAATTAAATCGGTGCAGCGCAGTGCAGCGGAGAAGTATCCGATGAGCGGTAATTTTGTCGCGTATAGGGCTTGATTTAAAGGCGGTGTTCGAGGGATGCCGCAGTTTAGAATTCTGCTCGGTCAACGTCGAAGTAGGCGGAAATGCAAATATTTACTTTTGGATGTGAACTGAAAACGTTCTGCGCCGGACGACGAACCATGCGAGAAGCATGGTTCGCGAAGAAATCCAGTTTGAGATGAAAGCCCATCAGCTTAATGGCGCGCTGCGTTAAGGATGGTTATAGCCGTATAGAGGTTCGAGAAAACGCTCCCACGGCCAGATGATCACGCCTTCATCTGTCGACGCAACGGCACCATGAGATCCTCGGCGAGCTCGGCAGCTTGGAAGAGCAATGCAGCCCGCGGCCGATCGGTGGACGAGGTCGGCGCCTGTTTCCCGCTGGCCATGCGCATTGTTCCGGAATTCGGACTGGCGTCCTGCTCCGCTCGCGTTCGCCAGCTCATATAGTCACTCGCCTCGATCGATGCTGCCAATGCGACGTGCGTAATGCGCTGGGTCGGGTCGATTTTATCTAAAAGCCATGCTCCGAATGCCAAGGCTGCGCTGAGTTCTCGCAATACGTCCTCTTCGATGACGGCAAAGGCGCCGAATCCGCTGCGATTGTCGAGCTCTGTTCGATCTAGGCAGAGGCGGAGTAAAATCGAGCCGTTTTCTTCAAGTTGGATTTTAGCGCCGCGCTCCTGCTCCAACACGAGAGCAGCGCCTTCGATGCCACAGTCAACCCCCTTCGACCTGACAAACAGTTTTGGCTCGATAAAAAGAGCCTGTTGGTGGAGCGCTTCGGCCAAAACGGGAGCCTCCAACTCGGCTGGCCGCAGAATTTGTTGGATAGGGCCACCAACGATGCTGACCAAGAGGGTCGGGGAGGCATGACTGTTTTGCCGTGCCTTGGGCAGCAAGCTTAGAGCCGCAGCCGACAGCGCAGCCTTGTCGAGAGGCCCTGCCGTGTTCGCAAGCTGGTAGTCGTGGAGGGCGCGCGTAACAAGGTCCCGGAGTTCGTCGGCAGTTTTAAAGCCTGCGCGAAAATGTCCAGCCTGCCAAGCACCCACCTCGGAGATAAACTTCGCCTGCTGATCGTCTCGCTCAACACCCTCTTGCACAAACATCAAGATAGGTTTGCTTCCCCGAGCTTCGAGATACTCTTCATGAGTAGGAGAGACTCCTGACGAGCCTTGGATATGTCCGTAACGGGAGCCAAGTATGAGGACTACCAAGTCCGCTGACCGCAATCCCTGCATACACGCGATTTGGGGCGAAGTGGCCTGCGCGCCGAAGTCTTCCGCAACTACGGGTTCGTGGCGCAGGGCGACAATCGCTGACTGCGCTGCCGCTCGGAACTGCTCGAATCCACCGATTAGTGAACTGATGAAAATTTTCATGCAAAGTCTCCAATGTTTGGCCATCAATCTATATTGTAATCGCTCTCACGGTGGGGATTTTCACGTTTCGATCTTCGGCTTGCGCAAATAACTCTTAGGCCAAGCCGACAGCGAAAGTCATCTATTCTCACAAAGGATAAGGGCCGATTACGACGAGCACGGCATTTCCGCAGATGGCACGGATTGGAATTCCAATAAGTCCGCGGCGGGAGTGCCGCGGAAGCTTCGAGGTTGGCGCAGGGAGTTGGCGCGGCTTGCCCAAAGGCAAAGTCGCGGTCAACGGTCTTCTATTCTATATCTATTAATAATCTATAGATGTAGGCCCAGCGTCCGGTTTAAACCCGAGGAACTTCCTACTGAAACCCGAGCATCTTTCCTATTAAACCCGAGTTATTTTGGTGAACTTCCCATTTGCACCCGAGCAATTTCCTGATTAAACCCGAGCTGGCGAGCATTTCGGAAATTCATCTGCTCCGTTAAACCCGTCAGCCCGTTTTTTTGATGAACAGATCATCCCAAGTCAGGTCGGGACGCTCACAGCGCGACCCTGCGAGTCGTCGGATACGACAGGTCGTTTGGTTCGTCGGAGGATTCATACCAAGACGGGGCAGAGTAGGATGGCTGCTCTGGCCCGTGTGTGATGACAACAGTCCAAGAGTCGCTGGACTTCCCGTTTCTGATAATTTCGAAGTCTGCGACAAGCAAGGTTGCAGAGTTTCTCAACTCTGTCAGAGCGGTAAGTATCATCGCTGGAAACGTCCGTTGCTGTCCCTCGAATCCGCACAGTTCTCGTATATAGCCGATCGTGAGCCCAGGGAAGCTTTTGTGGGTGGATAGAAAATCATGGAGCCACTGAGCGAGCGAGTAAGCTAGCCCATTGCGGCGGCCACAATTAACTTTGAATTGATAGTCTAGGCTCAAGGCCGCGGCCATCCATGGCATGTCCATCTCAACAAAATACTTCTTTTCTTGGCGATAGGCGGCCGCGATCAGCTTCCCTGTGTGGGCATGGCCGTCGTGAAGCGTCACTTCTATGGTCGCGCGCGACAATCGCTCGACGCTTTGCCAGATCCGCCGCAAGGCGCCGCCGCAGTGGTCCGACGACCCCATCAGCGTTGCAATTGCCGCCAGCTCTATGCGGATAGGAACATTATGGGCAGGCGCTCGCTTGACGATGTTCATGACTGCATGCCAGACGTGTTTATCCCTCATATACAGCCGTTCGCCACAGAGCGTTAACGCGTATTTTCCCTGTGCCTTTACGGGGCCATCGTGGGGTATGCCTAGCACGGTCCGGCCCGAGCTAAATAGGGCGCTTCTTGCCATAAATGCGGGGCATCGATCAGGGTCAAAGAAGCTCGGCAGGCGCAAAGGGTAATTTTTAGCCGCCGGCAGAGCTATTTTCTCAGTTTCCCGCATGTTCTTAACCGGGACAGACTGAGTTGCAATATAAGTGGCTGCACTGCGTGGCCGAGCCGGCTGCGGAAGATCCCAGTCATCTTCTGGCGCCGGAGCCTCTATTGCTACGCCTTCTTGTCCATAGTTTGTCATCATCTTTTCCTCTCGTGGTGATTTCATGTGATCGGCTTCCCGGAATGGAAAGCGATTAGGCCGGATGCTTGGCGCCTGCGATGACAGGCGAGCGCCGTCAAGCCCTGACAGGTTTGCTGGGCTGTGTCGGAATATTCCTTTCAATGTATTGGAGCGGCCGAGCGGCGCGGTCCTGCCGTCTGTCGGCGGGGCGGCTGAAGTTCCTAACCGTGGACAGTGCTAAGGCTGGGCCAGTCGGCCACGGCCATTCACCAACGGAGAAAAGATGAACAGCTTTTATGGAAAACAATGCAATTGCGTAGGGGAATGTCGCTGCTCGAAGGATGAAGACGCTGGCACTCTCTCTCTTGCGGCCACGGCGCAAGCAGAGCGCATGCGCGTGAAACTCATGCTCGTCAGGGACTTTCAGGTGCAGTCGGCATTCATCAATGTCACCAAGCTGGCTAGCATTCTCGGCATTTCTCCCTCGACCATTTGGCGGCAAATGCGGAACAGACAGTTTTTCATTCCCTATCAAATCTTCAATTGCACCCCGATGGTCTGCATAGATGACTTGGTGGAGTGGTATTGCTCACGCGACTGCCTGTCTGCGTTGGAGGCCGCAGAACTCGAAGAGCGCGAAAAAGACGAGAAAGAACAAACCAGTCTTGCCCGCAAGATGACGGACGAGGCAGTATCCCGGGCGCGAGCCGCAACGATCGTTGAAGACGCCATGGCTGCCTTGGGATTGGCCGGCAACGGCAAACGCGGGACTGGCTTTCGGCCGGGACGCTGACTCGTCAGGTGGGTAGTGGACTAGGGCGCAAGAGCAATGCTCTCGTGCCCTAGTCCACTTATGTTTTGATGTTCAATGAATGCTGCTGGGAGGAGTGATCACGATGCCCAAGATGCGCATGTGCGATTTGTCGATGATCGAAATGGCCTCAAATGCCGGGTTTGCTGCGGTCAAGATATGAGCGCCGCCTATGATTCTTAGTGTTCTAATAATCCTGCCAATGCCTATTATGTCCGCGCACACGATGTCGCCATCCTTTGGCTCGGCATTGAGCTCGACGTCGACCATGTCGCCGTCCTTGATTCCAAGGTCGCGCATCGAGTCGCCATTAATGCGCACTTGTTTTTTTGCATGGGTAATTGCCGAGGCGATGCGCGCGACATACTTCTCCTCAGCGGTCATGCCAGCGATCATCGTCGATGGGATCTGAATCGCGGAGGGCATTTGAGTCGGGGAAGGCTCGTCATCGCGGTTTTTTCTGGCGCTGAGCCACTGCTCATAGGGCTCCAACGGCGCTTCCTCGGATGTTTCCTTGTGGGGCAAGGTGTCGTCGCTCGTCATTGACGCAATGTCATCGGCGGAGAATTCGCCACTAGCAATGATGAACGCCTCGAGTGGCGAGAGCCCGGCGCTTGCGGGCTTGGCCTTGATGGGGTTTGAGCGGGGCGCGGGCTTCCCCGCACCATTTTTCTTAGTGTTTCGAATCATCGGAGAGAGCCTCTTCGTTTCGCCATGCGCCGCGATCTCAGCGTGGCATGAGCGGCAGGAAGAGTGCTTCCGCCGTCACAGCCGGATCAGAGTCTCTCCGACTTTTAAATTTTCGCAAGACCCGCTTTCTTGCCGCGTCATATGCGCCAACGGTGAGGCCGAGCGAGGATCTGATTTCCCGGGCCGGCATGTCCGACAGAAGGCATGCAAGAACGTCTCCCGCGACTCTGTCGGCCCCGGCGCGGAGCTGGCCCAGTATCGTCTTGGTGGATATGCTATCGGTCAAGCGCTCCTCGGCGCGGAGGACAGTCTCTTCGGCGGAGATGTGAAAGTTCTCGCCCAGGAAGGACCATTCAAGAATGTCTTCGATAGGAACGCCTGATGCCGCCTGCGTCAACTGTTTGTTGCGATCGGCGCCTGCAATGCTGCGCATGGTCATGACCATGTAGATCTCAAAATTGACGTTCTTGGGCCAGCGGCGGCGCTGCTCCACCGTCAGGTATAGAGCCTCATGCATCAGATCCAGGGGCTCGGTGAAATGGGTTCCCTTTATGTATCTTCTGGCCACTCCTTGCAAGATTTGCCTTTCGCGGGCGCTGATGTTGGTATAAGCGAGCATCGTTTCTTCTGGCGTTCCATATTGAGTCATTGCTGTCATTGCTTCCTCCGAGTGATTGTCTTCCTGCCTTCGACTGCAACTTGGAAGAGTCTTCTGCCTAGCCGGATTTGTTTGTCTGATCAGCGGCGGCGCTGGCCGCTCGTCAAGGCGGCCGGCGCCAATGTCCGAAGCTGATTCCCCTCAGCAGTGCCCTGATTGGCATTGGGAGAAGCGATGAACAGCGACAATGGTTGGACTGAGTTTGACTGGGGGCTTTCAGCCCCCGCCGCGCCATCAGTGGGGCGGGTGAATGTGGTGGGATGGATCGGCGCCAGCGCGACGCTTGGAGCTTTTCTCGGGATTTTGGCGCTGATGTTGTCCTGGCGGCCGCTGCCATGGCTGAATGACCCTCCGGGCTCCATATCTCTCCATTTGAGCTACCTCATTCGCTCGGCTTTGCATGGCGTTTGGAGTTGGGCATTTCCAGATGCGGCCCGCAGCTATGCCCAATTTCTGGCGTCGCTGTCTGCGGAGGAAAAGATCGCTTTGATCTCTCGCTTGATGTTTGGGCTGTGGGTCGCGTGTCTGCCCGCGGTGCTCCTGGCGAAAATCTACCTCGCTCCGCGCAATGGCCTGCTTGTGCTGAGAGGATCGGCGCGCCATGTGGGCGCCCAAGCGGCCGAGGCGCTGAATCTGATGCTCGCGGACCGGGTCAAGCGCAGGCCTGATCACTCCATTGCCCCGGATGTGCCTTATCCAGCGGACATGTGGACTAGGCACGTCCTGGTAGTGGGAGGCGTGGGCTCTGGCAAGTCGACGGCACTCAAGCCAATGATTCAGGCCGTGATCGATGCGGGCGAGAGTTTGCTTCTTTTCGATCCTAAGGGCGAGTTCACAAAGGGGTTTGGTGAGCCGGAGATCATGGCGCCGTGGGATGCCCGTTCCCTGGCGTGGGACATCGCGAAGGACATGCGGAACATCGGGGACATGCGGCGCTTTGCCGCGGCCATGATCAGGGAGGCCCAAGATCCGATGTGGTCCAACGCGGCGCGGCAGATCGTGGTCGGCTTCATGATCTATTTAAAGACGACGCGAGGGAATGGTTGGGGATGGCGCGAGCTGGCTGAAATGATGTCCATCCCGCAGGCCAATATTTTGCAAATCATGGAGGCGTGCCACCCAGAGGCAATGCGGTCGGTGGAGAGGGCGTCAGTCACTACGCAGGGCATTTTGATCAATCTGTCCTCGTTTTGCGCGTCGATCTTTGACCTGGCTGAGGCCTGGGGTGAAACACCGGAGGATCGCCGTGTCAGCTTTGTGGAATGGGCGCATGGCGGGATACCAGCCAATGATGTTGGCGAGGCCATTGAAGGTCGCGGCGCCATTGATGATGGTGAGCCCGTTGAGGGAGGCGCGGGCCGGAACGGTAAGAGGAAGGGCGGGGAGGCAGTTGAGGGGGCAGCCCGTCGGAAAGGTAGCTCGAAGGGAGCCTGTGAAGTTGAGCGGGACGGTGGCCGGAGAAGTAGCGGGGAACATTCGCGCAGCGTGCGCCGGCAAATTATTCTTCAAGGGCATGGCGCCTATCCGGAGCTTACTAAGGGCTATTTGGAGGGAGTCATTGGCACAGTCTCTGCGATTGTGAACAGCGTGGAGATGGACGACGACGAGAGCCGTAAGCTGTGGATCATCGCGGACGAGTCTGCGCAAATGGGCAAGGTTCCGATCCGGCCGCTCTTGGAAGTCGGCCGCTCGCGGGGCGTGCGCTGCATCCTGGCCTGCCAAGACTTGGAGCAGCTGGAGGAGATCCATGGCGCGCTCATGGTGAAGGCGATGGTGTCGATGGCCGGCACCGTCCTAGTGGGGCAGCTCATGCAGGGAGACACCGCGGAGCAAATGTGCAAGGCCTTGGGCTCCCGAGAGGTCGAGCGCTCAAATATTTCCTACGGCGGCAGCGGCGCGAGTGGCTCAGGCAGCTCGACGACGCTTTCGTTCGCGCGTGACGAGATTGCAATTTACAAGCCATCGGAGCTGGGTTCCCGCCTCGGCCCAACCCCCGATGGCAAAGGTGTTCGCCTGGCGCTCTTTACCGGTGGCCAAGCATACGAGCTGTTGTGGCCCCATTACAAGATGAAAAAGGCGCGGGCTGCTCACGTGCCGGCTGCATGGACTCAAGATGTCAGCCGAGGTGCGGGCTTTGTTGGCAGCCCTGCGGCGTCCTCCCCGGCCCCGATCGCAGCATCAACCCTAGCCGCAGCTCCAATCCCAGCAGAAACCCCAGCAGAAACCCCAGCAGAAACCCCAGCAGAAACCCTAGCCGCAACCCCAGTTGCAACAATATCGCCAGCCGCAAAGGCAGCGCCAATCTCTGGCACAACCTCAGTGGCAGCTCCTGCATCAGCAGTGCCAGCAGCAAGCACGGCTCTAATTCCAGCCGGGCACACTGAGCCAAACACTTTTTATCCCGATTCGTCTGGCTCGTTTGCTTTTTCCCGTGTTCCACTTGGAGCCAGCGTTGACTCGCCAGCATCGAGGACAGATTTTCTCCCGGAACTTGCGCCATTGGCCGAGATTGAGCCGGTGCGCAGTGAGCTGCCCAGCGATTTGCACGACTTGCCCAGCGTGGAGGAGCTGTCAGCAATGCTGAACGAAGCTCTTGATCTTAAAAAAAAGAGGGCATCCAAAAAGACTGGCGATGCGAGGAACGATGCCCTCAATGACTGATGAATTTGCATCTTTGGCCGAACGATGGCGGCGGCCGTTCGTCGCAGTCTTGCCAATTTCCTGGCAAGCAATCGGCGAATAACCACGCGCCAAAGCAGTCCCGTGCATAGCTGAACGGAAGAAGCATATCCAATGCTGCCGGCAAGGGCCGCAAGGAATGGTGCGGGGACGCGGCCAGCATCAGCGGCGAAGGCGTTGGGAGGGCAGGGCCGGAGCAAGAAGCCAAGTGTTGGATGTCGAAAACATGTTGTATGGGAGGTTTGATGAAAAAAGTGAACTCAATACGAGAAAACGGTTTCAATTGCTCGGGTTTCATCATCAATAGGCTGTGCCTTGCGGAGGTGCGCGAAAGCCCACGAGGTGCCTCGTTAGCCACTCAAACCATTGCTAACGAAGACGTGGTTCTAGCTGATCTGGATGTCGACCTTGTTGGGGACTTGGGCAACGACCAGGATTTGGCGTCTTCAAGTGACCGAGCAGGTATTGGCGCACCCATTGAAGTCCACATTGAAGCCCCTATTGAAGAGGAGGTCCCCATTGAAGAGCTCAATACTAAATTTCGAAAGAGCTGCATTCAAGATCGGCAAGCTGACAAGGAAAAATACGCGGGGATGCTTTTTGTAAAGCTGGAACTCTGCGTTTACGTGCACAGCAAATTAAAGGAGCGTGGCGGTGTGGAGCGAACCAGCTTGTCGCGGGAACTGGTAAATGTGATCCGAAAAATGCTAACGGAGCAGGCGCACATGGATCGAGTTCATCAAAGAATTTGCGGGGCAAGCCTGGCGCCGCGCGCGTTTTCCCAAGACCAGAAGGGCGGCCATCAGGATATTGATCCCCAATAGGTCTTTGTAATGTAGGGGGGGGGACGAACTGATCAGGTCTTCATAGTGGCAAAAATAAGAGGTGAGACATGCGTGTCGAAAACCCAGCTGTGCAATTTAACGGACATGCTCGCTCTGCAGGCGAAAATGTTGGAAATAAAGCAGACGTGAAATCTGAGATCGCTCTCACACTGATTGAAGCGATGAAGAACGGGAATACCCCCTGGCAAAGACCTTGGGCGGCGCAAGCTCTCAGGCCAGTGAATCTCGCCACGAACAACGGATATCGAGGCATAAATAGGCTGTTGCTTGCTTTGGGGAGCTGTCTTGATGCCGAGGGACACTCCGATCCTCGGTGGGCAACCTATCAGCAGGCGCAAGCAAATGGCTGGCAGGTCAGGCGTGGCGAGAAAGGGACCCCGATCGTGAAGTTGGTTGAAGTCGGGAAATCTGCGAGCCCGGATGCACATCAAAGCTCTTCTGCCGGCAATCGTCAGCCTGCCGGCAGCGTCAGATCTAATGCCTATGCCAATGCAAATGCCGGAAGTGGAAGTGGAAGTGGAGGGGGAGGCGGTGGACTTTCAGGCGCGCGGAATGCGCAGGCAGGTGAGGCCGAGCGCAAGGTTTTCGCGCTGCGCCGATACGTCGTTTTCAATGCTCAGCAAATGGATGGCGTGCCATCTCTTGAAGCCTCATCTGAAAAGCTGTTCGATCCGGTCGTCCGTGCGGAGGCGGTGATCCAGGCTCTCAAAGAAAAGACGGGCTTGCTCGTCGTTCATGGTGGCACCGATGCATGCTACGTGCCGGCCCTGGATGAAATACGTCTGCCGGCCAAAAAGTCATTCCATAGCGTCTATGACTACTATGCGACGGCCCTTCACGAGGGGGCGCACAGCACGCTGCACAAGAAGCGGCTGGACCGGCAGGAGGCGATCGCCAAGCGTTGGGGCGACGAGGCCTATGCCGTGGAAGAGCTGAGGGCGGAGATCTGCTCGGCGATCCTGGCGGCCGAGACAGGCGTGCCAATGTCCCAAAGCCACATCGACAACCACGCGGCTTACCTCCAACACTGGATCAAGGCTGTGAGCACTGACCCGATGGCTATCTTCTCAGCAGCCAAGGATGCCGAGCTCATGGCCGAATACGTGCTGGGTTTAGAAAAGCAGATGACTGCTATGGAAACACACACGGAATGGATTGAAGAGTATGACAACGTGAGGAACTCATGACATGGCCAAATCATTAACAGAAAAAATGTCGGCAAATTCTTCTTTGAATTTTTTGCCTTCGACTTCGTCCGAAAATTAGACTATGGGAAGGGGCAGAGGCGAAGAGGCGAGTGCCATTGAAGAATTGCTCGCAGAAAATTTTCTCGTTGATCCTAGCGGCGGAGATTGGCGTGCGGCATAACACCGCTGCGACAGGGCTTGTTGCTTGGCGTTGGGGTGGACCTCAGCCCGCATGGCTGAGGTCGCAGGCCACCGCTCATGACCAACTACGCCCGCAGATCGCGGAACGTAGAATTCTTACTCCGGGCCGGTGCCATCGGACGTGGGCCATGCCCCCGTGCCGTTCTGAATTGTTTAAGGCATACATGTCATGCATGTATAGTTCGAGTTTCATAGATATAGCAGTCATATTTATCGATGAAATTATGGCCCATATTTGCGCAAGTCGATGAGCTATGAAGTGCAAATCATTGACCGTCATGTTCGAGGCGGTATAAAAAAATAGCTCGCGCACTTGACTTTGGCCGATAAAACATCGAAAACTATAGACGGAGCGATCAACTACTAGCGGAAGAGCAACATGAAGAACGCCGAAAAAGCACACACCACTGCCAACTTAATTGCTATAGATGTAATGTATGCCGCATTGTGTCTAGTTATACTATTTTTGGCTGCCTTGAATACGAAATTTATTTAAGATTTATTTTTTATTTTTACTGTGCAGTAATAAATTTCGTTTGGCTTAATTTCGATGCCAGACTTTACTGAAATCGTGCACTCATAAGTTGGCTCATTATTTGTATCTGAATTTATGCTTTTCACGTATTGGCTTTCTGCTGCCAGTTGAATAGCTATCCCAAGCAAAAAAATAAAAATGCCAATAGTGCAATGCCTTGATGCAGACGCGAAAGTAAATGTAACGTGCTTTTGTAATTCAATATCATTAAGTTGACTCGGCTTTGTATAGCGAACTCCCGCTGCGATCCAAACTGTTCCCGCAGTAGTATATGCCACAGAAAATAATTTCAACAAATCTTCGAGATTAATAGAAAGAATGCCAATTTTTACTAGTGATGAAATGGTGATTATGGGAGTGATCCAAAATATTAAAATTGAAATTATATGCAAAGAATTTGCTGTATCAATTCCGTTTCCGGTGTAGTCTCTTCTGATATCTGGAAATAAGTTTTTAAACTTTTCCTTTGATATTTTTTTAAAACCAAAAAATAGCATTTCGAAAATTGCTGAAAAAAATGTTGCAAATAAGAAAATTAAAATACAACAGCATATGAATTTTATTGCTATTATGGTAATAATAATGATGATACCCCTTTCCAGGAAAAAGCGACGAAATCATAAAAAAATGCGTGAAAAATTTAGATGTAAATATGGCATGATCCCGCCAAAAATGAATTGGATAAAGGGGATACATTTCCTGCCGCAGTCTTGAATTCGATGCTTGGAACCCCTAAACTTACGGCTGCACTTGGGTTAAATGGCTTGCCTAAGCGCGGGCGAGCACTTCATCCCATTACAGCCAATAACTTAGCCGTTGACTCTTGAAAAAGATCAGCGGTTTTACATTGTGTAACACCCTTTTCGAATCTCTTTAAACTAGCCACTACATAAAAAAGGCAGGCTGATATTTTTTTGTTTTGGCATATTTTGAAAATCGCTAGTGCTAGTTACGACGGAAGGGCACGCTGGCCAATAGCCATCCAAATTGAAAAACCGAAAATCGCCACGCCTTCTAGTGCGAGGATAATCTGATGCGTGCGGATACCTTTACGCTGCGTTTCGAGCTCTCGTGAAAATCCGGCTTCGCGCTCGGCCATCATTTCGAGTTTCATATCGAGTTTATGCAGCAAAGTCTCCGCTTCCAAAAACTTATCTCTTGCGTTGGTTTCGCTCATGGCCAAACGCTCCGCTACGCGCATTTCGATAGCCATATGGACTTGGTCGAATTGAGCAAGCCGGTTGGCTATAATTTCTGTCCAGTCGCTAGAGATAATTCGCAGCCGCTCCTCGACTTTGTCTATGAGGAGCTCATGGGATTTAATCATAGACTTCTCGGATTCAGCCAGCTTTTGCGCGCATTTAATAAGGTCGATCGCTTGAGCCTGCGTCAGACTTTTGGTTTCTTTTAATGAGTCGACCACTTTGCTAAATTCGCGTAGCGTGTTCGCATGAAGCTCTTGGTGTTCTTTGATGTTGCTGTTCTGCTTCTTGATGTCACTGGCTTGGTGGTCTAGCGCAATCTGTTGACCTTGCAATGCCTTTTGCTGACCATTCATGATCTTGGCCATGGCCGTATTAAGTATCAGGAGATTTGAGGAGAGCACGCCGAGCTTTCGGAACTCATTGTTCACGTTGTCCTTGGCGTCGTCGATCTGATCGCTTCGGTCATTCCATATGTTCGAGATGAAATTGCCGTCGTTTTTCTCTCTGCGGAGTTGGCTCAACCTCTCCTCCGAGGTTTCCAAACGCTTTTTCGTGGACCTCATGTCCTCGACCATTTGCGGAACGTTGCTGTTCCTTAAAATATCATCTGGCACCGTGACATTCGAAAATGCTTCGACGATTTGCATTTCGCTCAGAGCGAGGTCAGTCCTAGGGGTAGTAGATTCATAGGCACTGTCGGACGGTGGCGTGGATGGAGCGGATGATGTTTGCATTGGAGATTTTTTCTGAGGCGTTTCAGTGATTTGGCGACTAGGTAGATCGAATCACATATGTTTCAAGAAGCGTTCGATTTCGAGCTGCGAGGATTCGATGTAAGCCACCGTCGCCGTCGTGCTTTCGATTTGGAGCGCCATCTCCGCATTGCTCGCTTCCAAGCTCAGCCGCATGAGATTAGCGTCGTTGCTTGCGGATCCGAAGGACGCTCCGATGTCGTGGTAAAGCTCAATGGATGTCGCGTAGTTGTTGAGGTTCGCTAGCGAGAAGCCGATCTGTTCCTCCATTGCGGTGGCAAACGCTTCCATGCGCTGCGAGTCCTCAATTAACTCATCGAGGCGGCGCTCGTCGCCGGCATTGGTGCACGCGTCGAACAGCCGGTCGATCTGATATGCCACCAGGGCTGAAAGCAGGCCCACCATGATCCCGACCAGCACCGGCGCGACAATGTCCGCCAAGGGCTTAAGGAATGGTATCGTGGCCATGAAGGTGATTGCACTTTGTTCGATCATGACGCCCAACGACGTGATGACGACAGTCGTCAAGATCTTCAAACCTTGTTGGGCAGCATCGCTTTGGCTTATGTGCTTGGGAGGAAAAGCGATTAGCTTGAAGGCTTTGAAAAGACCCAGCAGGCCGTCGCGTATCACCCGAACCAGCTTTTCGCCCGTGCTGACGAAGGAGTTGATCACAAAGGTCAGCAGATTGCTCATGAAGCCGCTGGCGCCGCCTTCGAAGAGCGCACTGAATGCGTCTGGCAGCTTCTTCGTTACTGAGCGAGCGACTCGTCCAAGCCGCTCTCCGATGTCCGTTAACATATTCTCCGCGAGCGCGAAGCCTTCCTTAATCATGATTTTGAATTCGTTGAACAGCCCGTTGACTAGCTCAGTTAGCAGGATGCCTAGAGATTGCCTCAGGCCCATGGCCAAGGCTTGCTTGCCCCCAGTTTTGAGAAGCTCGCCACCCTGTTTTTTGAACATGGCGGAGTTTGTCTCACCGTCGAATTTCTCTTTGGATTCGGCGTGCTTCTTAGCCACTGCGTCGGGGTCGATCGCGAAGCGCTCGGCGTTGCTTTTTTCCGCGTCCGCTGTCGACACCTTCTCGCTCCATTCTTTCGCGTCGTGGTCCTTCTTGGAACGATTGATGGATATGTCCGTGACGGCCAAATTCACGTCGTCATTAACCAGCGCCTTGATCTTCTCGACCGAGACCTTGCCGTCTTTGACTTCCCCGAGGGCCAGATGCATTTTTGCGTTCGTTGCTACCTCTTTTATCGGGATGAAATGGTCGAGTTCTGGTTTGGCCGAAAGCGCTTCATTGGTGTATTCATCCACGCCACGCGCGATCCGCTCATCACGCTTTACGGCCCATTCTTTTTGGGACAGCTCATACTTGCTCCGGTCATACGCCTCTGTGAGTGAGTCGTGCAAGGCCTTGTCGCTTTCGGTGGCGACGATGCCTTTCTCGAAATTCTGGACCGTGGTGACATTGCCGCCGGCCTTGTCGGCGAACATGGCCGGCGATAGCCCGAATGGGCCGATAATCTGGGAGAAGACGTGCTGTTGGCATTCTTCGAACAACGCGTCGAGTCGTTGTTGCTTGAGCTGCATGTTGGACGGAGCCATGTCTTCCTTCGGGGTTGCACGAATCACAATAGGCGCTCTTAAAAATCGGGACACGATTCGCCAAGCGAAAAGAATGATTTTAACCTACTAATATTGCTCTCATGAAAATATCTATGCGCTAAGAATTCTTGTGGGTATGAATTTTTTCTGCGGTTTCATTCAATGTCCCCCGACAGTCACACGTAGTTGGCCCGGCCCGCGGCGACGCAGTGCCGAGATAGGTGTGCCAATGTCCCAACGTCAAATTGATAACCTCGCGGCCTACTTCCAGCACTGAATCAAGGCTGTGAGCGCTGACCCGATGGCCATCAAGTCAGTGGTGGAGGAAGCTGACTTGATGGCGGAATACATGCTTGGTTTGGATAGGCAGATGACTACCATAGAGAGCCATAAGGAATATGGGCGCCGAATACGACAAAAAATTATAGATTTAATAACTTAAGGCGAGCAAAGGCTACTTTTTTACTTTTGCATATTGGTTATGTTTCTGTGAGGCATCATCGATGTTTTGGCCTCCACATCGTTCGCGACGTTGTGATTGATAT
Source organism: Janthinobacterium pasteuri (assembly GCF_051380775.1). Lineage (NCBI taxonomy): Bacteria > Pseudomonadati > Pseudomonadota > Betaproteobacteria > Burkholderiales > Oxalobacteraceae > Janthinobacterium > Janthinobacterium pasteuri. The sequence goes on from NZ_JBNYXS010000007.1 coordinate 44,552, forward strand.
GAGATAAAATGATGGGTTTTGAAAAGTTTTGAGTGGTGGCGTAGCGGTTGTGGTATTCGCCGTTCTATCGGGGGTCTGAGTGATCCCTGGAATAATGATATGAAGAAAAAATTGATGGCACAGCGTAGCAAAATTCCCGTTATCGACTTGTTTGCCGGTCCGGGTGGTCTTTGTGAGGGATTTTCTTCCATTGTGGACGAAAATGGGTTTCCAAGATTCGGCGTTAAGGTTTCCATCGAAAAAGACCCGGTTGCCCATCGAACTTTGATGTTGAGGGCGTTGTTCCGGAAATTTCCCAAAGGCAATGCGCCTGCTAGCTATTACGAGTATGTCCGTGGGGGCATGACTCGCGAAGAATTTTTGAGCCACCCGGAGATTAAAGACGCTGCGGAAGAAGCCTCGAAAGAGGCTCGCTGTGCAGAGTTAGGCGCGACACCCCATGAAACTATTGATGCTTGGATAAAAGAAGGTATAGGCGGCAAGAGAAATTGGGTGTTGATCGGCGGGCCGCCATGCCAGGCTTACTCGATGGCTGGACGCTCGCGCCTTAGGGGGAAGGACCCGGAAGCGTTTGAGAGCGATAAGAGGCATTTTCTGTATACAGAGTATCTTCGGATCATTCAGGAATTTGAGCCATCGGTCTTTGTCATGGAAAACGTCAAGGGGATGCTTAGTTCCAAGCATGGCGAGTCCAAGATTTTTGAACGCATTTTGGCCGACTTGTCCGCGCCCAAAAATGGTCTCAGTTATCAGATTCGCTCTTTGGTTGTGGATGGCAATGAACTGAAGCCGCGGGATTACGTAATTGAATCGGACGATTATGGCATCCCACAAAGCCGCCACCGTGTGATTCTGTTTGGCATCAGGTCCGATGTTGTTGAGGCTACACCAGAACTTATGAGGAATCCACGACGATTCTTGTTACGAAAAACCTTTCCAAGGCCGAGCGTAAATGCCGCATTGTCGGGTCTGCCGCCACTGCGTAGTCGAATCTCCAAAGAGCCGGATTCGCACAAGACGTGGCTCGGGGTCATGAAAGTAGCTCCATTGAGTTTGAATTTGTGGCGCTTGCCTTTACGAACCCAGATTGAAACGCGGATGAAGAACGCAGTCGAGGCCGCAGAGAAATTACCATCCTCGGGAGGAACGTTCATCCCTATGGTAGTGACTCCTGGTGTAGAAATGCCCAAAGAATTGCGCTCTTGGTATCTCGATAGCCGGCTAGGCGGAGTGCTACAACACGAAACGCGTAGCCATATGCGCTCGGATTTGCATCGCTATCTATTTGCGGCTTGTTTCGCAAAAGAAAGAGGTTATGCACCTACACTGTATGACTTCCCACCCAAACTTATGCCTGACCATATGAATGCCGAAAAGGAGAGCATTCCTTTTGCAGATCGATTTAGGGTCCAGCTTGGCGGTGCGCCTTCATCTACAGTTGTGGCCCACATCAAAAAGGATGGCCATTACTACATACATCCTGATCCTGCCCAATGCCGAAGCCTCACGGTTCGTGAGGCGGCAAGATTGCAAACATTCCCGGATAATTACTTCTTTGAAGGAAACAGGACAGAGCAGTATGGACAGATCGGAAATGCGGTCCCTCCTTTATTGGCGCGAAAAATAGCAAAGGTTATCTATAAATTCTTAGCTTCCCGTGAAGAGTAAGCTATTGACATAAGAAAAACGATTCGGTGGCTTACTCACCCTCGACCAATTTCCCCGCACGGGGTGTCTTGGTTGATCCATGCTGTGATTCTGTCGGACAGTGTTTTGACTGTCTCTCGATCGCGAGTGGCGCATTCCCAAACACACAAAACCCGCCAACCCATGGCTGTTAGCGCATCAAAGGCTCGTTGGTCTCGATCGACATTGGCTTGTAGTTTCTCAACCCAGAAGTCAGGCCGCGTCGCCGGAATTTTAAAATACTTGCATTCCTTGTGAGCGTGCCAAAAGCAGCCATGCACAAATATGGCGATCTTTCGGCTTGGCATGACAATGTCGGGCGTGCCTGGCAAATCGCGTCGGTGCAGCCGAAATCTGAATCCAGCGGCAAATAACATACGCCTGACCAGCATCTCGGGCTGAGAGTTCTTACCCTTGATGCCGGACATCATTCGACTTCTGACCGATGGTGGCACGATGTCAGCCATGCGCCGATCCCCCAATGTCGATTGCCTCCGTTATGGATATCCTACCCCACCTTGACCTCTGGTATGTTGGAAGCGGCTATCGAGTAGCTGGCGCTCATCACTGCTTCTTTGCATTCTGGCCGCTTGGCCCATTCAGAAACCATGCGACCACCGGCGGAGGAATGTAGCACATCGTTGACTTCCTTGGCCCAAACTGCAATCTGCGAAAGAAGCTCAGAGGAAACTGCTTGCTTTGCCCAAATACGGTCGAGATCAATGCGGGACCCAAGTTTTTCCGATAGCAGTGAGACCGTATACGCAGTAACGTTGGCCTGAAATGCTTGAAACATTGGGCGCAAAAGTTTTTGGGAGTCTCGGTAAATTTTGGCTTTTGCGATCATGGCCTTGAACTCTGGAACTGTTGGCACAGGCACCTCTTGGCCATCGGAGGACGTGAGGGCAGCCATGAAGCGGTCGAAGTTCTTTTGAGACCCTAGACTAACGACATCCGGTTTGCGGTCCCACGCAGTGATGTATTTTGCCAAATCGGTTTTGGTGATGCGCCGCGCCGTCGGAATCGCATCCTTTAGCGCTTTTAGTTTTGCTGGTGTTGTGCCTTCGCGGGTTAGCAGGGTGTTATAGCTACCAGCCGCGCGCTCGTAGAACCACTGGCCGACACCGTCCGGGCAGTATACCGAACGAGAGAGCTTTTCGATTTCGACGTGGAAGGGCTTGTTCGCCGAGAGATCCGACTGCTTGACTGCATTCTGACTGTTGGCGAAGCGCGATATATCTGAGACCAGCGCCTCCTCTTTGGTTGAGTCCTGGGTCTTCATCACGATAATCTTGGCCGGAACTCTGACATGGCTCAAATCGGTGTCGGGATATTTTTTCTTGGTGAAATAGAGCGAGGCAGTTGTTTGGCCACCGTTGACGATCTGAAGCCCTTTAAGCCACGCTATTCCCGTCGCGCCGTCGCCATTTTTGCCCAAACGCATTTCATCGGCCACGATTACGATGCCATTGTTATAGGCCATGAACCGCTCAGGCGCTGAACGCAAAGTGGTTTGAATGCCGGCATTGACTCCTTTTCCTTTGACGCTAAGGAATGAGCGGACGTTGGCTTCAAGTAACCGAGCGCCGAACTTCTCATAGAGCAGTCGGAGAGCCTCGCCGGGGACGGCTGTAAGCGCGTAGTCGTAGTCATCGTTTTCACCAGGCACGAAGACGCAAGGAAGAGGCCCGCCGGAGACCTCGTTGAAATCCACGACCAGCTCGTCGCGAGGTTTCCCCTCGGACCAATGGCGATGAAGCCGTTCGATGTCCATGACTTCGAGACGCACGGCCTTGCCGCCTATGTCGCGCGTCTTGAAGCTTTTGGATTTGGCGACCTTATCGGTGATGACGTATACGCGGATTTGCTCCAAGTCGTTGTAGATGCCGTGCAGTGTCTCCGCGAGCGAACGCACGTCGCTTGAGGGATCGAGTTTCGGAGCCATCTTGCCTTCGGCGCATAGTGTCAGAAAGCGCAGACACTGCTCGACAGCGGTCTTCGTCTCGGAATCCGGGATCGGCGTGGGGATATCGACGTTGGCGTATAGGCTGACGAACAGGTCGAGTTGGTCGCTATCTTCCGACACGGAATAGCCGCTGAGCCTTAAATTCGCATTGCCCACTTTGCCTTCAAAATGGCATTCGACAGGTTCGAACGTCATGCCTATTTCCGACATGTGGTCCATTACGATACCCGCGAATACCAATTCTTCGTATAACGCGCCGTCACGCATTTGTGAGCGGACGGTGGCCTGCGTCTCGCACAGGAATTCAGTCAAATTCATACTTAAATTGCTCCCAATTTTCTTAATGCTCCCTCTGTGCCAACGTTTTCGCCAGGCACCTTCTCGAGGTCAATTTCATACATAGCCTTCATGATACCCGCAGGCACATATCCCAAGGTTAGGCGTGGGAAGTCGCTCGTTACTTCGATAATGCGCGTTTCTGCTTGCTCAAATCGCCGTGGATAGCGCTCAGCGTGTGCGTCGATGTAGCCAGCAGCGAGCAGGCGCTCAGTAAAGAGCCGCTCCGCCTCGGCATCGCCCCGTATTGTCAACCGCATAGCATCGACTATCTCCGGCAGGTTCTGGCCGCTCTCGGTTTGCCGGAGCCGAGCGCCGGCCACAAAGAGAGGTTGCCGCGTCGAATCGTCCAGTTGCTCGAGCGAGCCGATCTTGGCTGTGAAGCCTGCCGTTGACAGTGTGGTTTTGACCTCCAGCGCGCCAGTGCCCAACTCGAAGTCCTGTATTCCGTCGAGTGGGCCAACCCATGATTCAATGGCTAGCGCCGAAGGGATGCCAGCGTTGACGATGGCGCGTAGTAGCGTGAGCTCCCCAATTAAGCCGATCTCGGATTCAGGACTGAGAACTTGCGTTCCTTTGCGCATGAATTCCTGCCAAGCCCCTACGCGCCCTGTGAAGACTCGCAGGAGTTTATTTTCGTCGGCACCGGCCATCACAGCGTCATCTAGAGCTCCGACTACATCGCACGCCATGGCCGCGAAGAGCTCCGCGCTACCCGCAGACTTTCGTGTCAAGGCAAGCCAAAGCTTGCCGCTGCCTTCTGGATCGGCCCGCTCGACCGAGAAGCCCTGGCCTTCGGGGAGTTTGTCGGCTGCGGCGAGCCGCACGGTGGGGAAGCCTACCAACACCGCCTCAGTGTTGTCAGGCGAGCGGCGGCCGGCGCGCACTTGAAGTGGCCCTGCCGGAGGCAGGGAGATGGCCTGCCATCCTGGCTCAATGTCGGCGCCAGTAAGCGACGTCCATGCCATGAGAAATTCGTTACTCGGTCGGGCCATATTGCTGTGTCCAATAGAGAAGGTTCACTTCGTATTCCACCCGGATTCCGTTTTCGCTTGCAGGGAACGCGATGGCGAAAGCCATGATGGGTTTGTCCCAGCCAGGCACAATGAGGTTTTCAGGGAGTTTTTCTTTGCCTTTGTAGTATGGGGCAAGCGTATAGAGCAGTAGCAGACCGCGATCAGCATCGCCACCAAGCCTGTCTCGCGATTCGCGAATCCCTTTGCCGCTAGGAGTGATCGGCAACGTAATGCGGCCTCGGGCTGGCTCTGGCTTCCATGCAGCGCGAGTGCGCGCGAGTGCATCTCGCCATGCATCATCATTGAGATCTATGCCCTCGTCCTTTGGATCGGTGAGAACGCCGATCGCAAACATGGTCGGGTCTTTGGCGCCTGGCGTATCAGGATCTTCGGTCCAGCGTGTTTGGAAGGAGTCGACTTCAAAGTCGCCAGGGAAGACGTGCTTTTCACCAGCCCCTTCGCCGCCGGTAACAAGGGCGACACTCCATTGCTTCAACTTGCCGATGGCTATCATTTTTGTGATGAAATCCGTCAGCACTCCCGCCTTGGCGCTCGTTGCATTTGGATGGGTAGCATAGGCACCTAAGAATGCGAGCACATTCAAGGCGTCCACGTCTCTCCATAGGCGAGCTCCTTGCCACGAATCGGCTTGGCCGTCACGTGAGTATTTCGGCCCGGGCACGAAGTTCATACCAAGGGAGGAGATCAGCGCATCTGTCGCGGCAAGATTTGCCTTCTGGATATTGGCATCCCGATGAAACAGGATGGTTTGAGGCCTCGTGCCGCTGTAAGTCAGAGACAGTGTCTGCGCGTTGCGCATCTTCATGGGCGACGTGACCGTGAGACTCTCGTGCGACATGACTTTGAGGCCGTATTGCTCCGGTGTGAGATTCGCCTTCGCCATGAAATCAAATTCTTCGCGGAGTTCTTCGGATGCATCGGCGATATGGCCGAACCATTTCACCAAGTCTGGGGATGTGTAGAGTCGGCAGAGGTCCAAATAACCAGGGCGGTAGCCGAACCAACGTCCCATCTGCATAAGGGTGTCATACATCTTGGTCGTGCGAACGAAATAGCTTACGCAGAGGCCTTCAAGGGTCAGGCCGCGAGCAAGCTTGTCCCCGCCGACGGCGATGACTTTTAGAGCTGCACCGGGTGTGGCGTAGTCCAATGCGTCCTTGGCCGTTCCATTGATGGAGCGAACGGCAATATCGCCGAGCACATCTGGCAGCTTCGCTACCACATCATCCCATGAGGGTAGTTCAGGAGGGCGCTCCTCAGAGGGCGAGAGCTCCGCGACCATATCTCGTGTGGGGATGAAGTCCTCGTCCCAGAGCTTGCGCATTTGTGCAAGCAGTTCATTAGCGTCGCTGCCACGGGTGATCTTCTGGCGCATGCGGCGCACTGTTTCCTCTACTTGCTCACGCACATGGTCTTGGACGGCTACATATCGAGTGACGTGAATCAGCATAGAGCTGTGTTCGATCCCTTGGCCGCGCAATTCTCGCGCCGCGCATACAAGCACGAAGGAGTGGATAGCGTTGCGCAGCGACAGCGGTATCGTCTCTTGGCCCTTATGGAGCGGGAGGTGTGTCTTCTTGTGTTTGGGCGGCATCCATCCCGAGTCGGAATCGGGATCATAGTGGTCCAAGATGCTGCGTGCCAACGGCAGAGCCCCCACGCGGCCGTCCTTGGTCAGTTTGCCAAACATGCGGGCGGGGCCGACGTAGTTCGATGGAGCGGCTAGATTGATAATGAAAGCTTTTGGAAAGAGGTCGGGTCCTTCCTTGGCTGTGGCGCCCTTGTGGTGAATGTAGATGTTGGCGAATGGCGTGGCTGTGTATCCCACGTAGGCCTTGCGAGTAAAGGAGTGGAGCAGTTGGCGGATCAGGCTGTTGATGGTTTTTGGCTGATGCTCCTCGTCAGGGGTCCCATCATCGTTGAAAGCCTGTTCGCCTGTATCCACCGAGGCGTTGTCAGCTTCGTCGTCGATCATCAGGAGCGGCAGCTTGGTGACCAATTTCCAATTGGGCATTGAGCTTGGTGAATCAGCTACGCGTGCTTGAATCCATTTAAGGAGCTCTGTCAGCACAGTTTTTTGCTTCTTAACCACGAAGATCCAAGGTCGCTCTTCAGGGGAAATACCATTAAAATGTTTTGCGATGGCTTTGCTGAAATCGCCATTTTCTGCCCTGGTCGTCGCTGAGTTTGTTTTCAGGTCCTCTCCATACGCAGCCACGCCGATGGCCGCGCCAGCGTCGCGGTCTGCCGTTGTTTCGTATCCCAGGAAGCCTTCCTCGAGACGCATCTGGGTCTGTGAGCGCAGGTTGTTGTGCATGCCTGCCAGCACAATGATGATCTTGTAGCCGGCGTCTGCAGCCTTATTGATCAAGCCCGTATAGTTGCTGGTCTTCCCTGATTGCACATGCCCCACGACGAGCCCCCGTCGATCCCAGGAATCGGTTCGCAGAGGATCTTCGAGGAGCCCGAGAATGTCATCAGTCGCTTCGTCTAGTCCATCGACGACCACGTCTGACAATTTGGACTCCTGATAGTCGCGGTAGCGTCGCCAGTAATGCCATTCTTTCTTGCGGGCTGCATTCAACCAATCGAAGTGCCCCGCGATGTCGACGAGGGTAGTTGCCTTGCCCATCCGATGACTGAACCGTTGGATTAGAGTGGCGACTACTTTGGCTTCGTCCAAAGCGATAGGTGGATCGGTAGCGAACATCGCCGCTGCCAACGTCACCTTGGCAGCGATGTAGGAGGGCGTAATCTTCGACGAATCCTTCTCTGCCTTCACTAGTCGCTGCGCGGTGGCGATGACATCTTCGAGGAGCTGTGTCTGCGCGACTGCCTCTTCTGCTGCAATCATTTCTAACTCCCTAGTTTTGCGACGAGCGCAGGATATTTTTGGAATGGTTCTGTGCGCGCCATCGACTTGCGCGCGTCTTCTACGCTAAGGCCCTTGCGCTCGATCAGATCATTGAAGAGCACTCCGGCGACCTCGATTACGGCCGAATTGGGCTCACCTTCGAAGCTTGTTCGTGGGGTCTCTTTGTTTTCAGCAGTGTCCAGCCAGATGCGCTGCACGGGAACAGTCTCTTCGATTACCCGAAGCATTGACTTGATCAGAGGAGCGAGCGTTCCGGCACTTTCCAGGACGGCAGCAACGGAGGGGTGAGTCTCTTCTATCCTATACCGCATGCCCGCTTTGACGCGCTCTACACGCCAAGCCTGCTCAATGGGAATATTGCCTTTCGCGGGCGCTGGCGTGCCACGATAGGCGAATACGCGCCGGGCCCGCTCGCGGGTATTTTCGGCCAAGAGCATAAGCCAAGGGCGAAGCGATACAGGCGGACGGGCTGTCGATTTTCGAACATCGATTTTCCAGTCAGCATCGGCTGTGTTAGGAATATCTAGGCGTATTCGCGCTAGTCGATGGGCTTCTTCCCTGTTCCATGCGCGGGAATTGCCAAGCCCTAACCATCCACCCGCAACCAAGAGCCGCTCGTTTCGGTAGACGTAGAAGCCTTGCTGCGCTGTCCAACCGCCGGGACCGGCGTTAGATTCGAATTCGGCAGCGGTTAGCTTGTCACGGTGCGGCAACACGTGGCATTGCACCGACACGATTCCGTAGCTGGTGGTATGGTTTGTGGTCGGCGATGTCCATGGCTTTGCTGGATGTCCTAACATGAACGGGTCCCAAGGCGAGACGAGACGTCCATTCAAAAAAAGTTTAAGCTTTGGCCGAGGGCCCTGCATTAGCCGATGAAAGACCATCGCCAGATGAGACTCGACGTTGTCAATGAGATCGTGAAAGTCGTCTGATGTGTAGCCGGAAGTGACCACACGGTCCATTGTTTCCCATAGGATCAGTGTGCCGGTCTTATTTCCTTTCAAGCCCGCGAGGAAGGGTTTCGATCCGTGGGCTGAGCCTTCGAAAAGAAGCCAGCCTCCCTCTGGATTCGCGGCGAGCTCGTCTAGGTCCCAGCGTAGGCAACTTGTGACGCCTCCTTTGACTGTAGCCACAGTTAGTCTACGACATTGTGATAACGACGATGTTTTAAGGCCCATGCCAAAACGTCCGAGGTCGTGGGCGGAGCGAGCATCGAGTGGGTTTTTGTCGCCAAGGCGCATCGCGCTTTCGAGTTCGGCGTCATCCATGCCACGACCATCGTCGAGAATGGTAACGCGGCTACTCGGCCCGTCCCATGTGAAGTCAATGCGGACTTCTTCTGCATCTGCAGAAATGCTGTTGTCGATGATGTCGGCCAAAGCTGCTGCTGTCGAGTATCCTAATCCGCGTAAAGATTCGAGCATTGCCATCGCGCGTGGGGGCGCACTTCGTGTTTTTGAACTCATTTCCAATAGCCTTTCCCTAGCATGAACTCGAACCCTAAAGCCATTAGTTTGCGGGTCAATTTTCGATAGCGGTCGTCAGGTATATCAATAAAATTGATCCATATTTTTCCTGTTGTTCCTATACGTTCATCGACAATAGAAATACCTAAGCCCGTGGCCTCCTCTATTAGTCTATCTATGCTTGACGCCTTTGCAGGCGGGGTGGTGATCGCAGGCGAATGTATGGCAGAGGCATCTGAATGTATCTGATTGGCTTCTTGTGAGTGGGCGGCCTCGCTAGGCTGGGAAGGAGCATCTTGAGCAACCTCCTCTTTGGGAAATGGATATCCAAAGAATGCGCTCGATAAAGCATCGATGCGGCTAGGTTGCATCAACTTTCGGATTGCTTTGGCTTCGATCTGGCGAATACGTTCTCTTGTGACCTCGTATCGCTGGCCAATGTCATCTAGCGTCAATGAGTCGCCGACCCCGATCCCATAGCGTAGCCGAATAATTTGCTCTTCCCTCGGCTTGAGCGTGGCCAGAACTCTGCCAATTGTTTTGTGCACCTCGGATTTGAGCGCGATGTCAAAAGGGTCAGGCGAAACGAAATCCGACTGTGCATCGACGGCAATCATTTCATCAATAGGTAGATCATGTATTGGTAGCGGTTCAGGAGCTATGCTTAGAAGCGCTGATACTTTCCGGGCAGACATTTCCATGCGGGTCGCGACTTCATTCAGATTAGGCTCTCGTCCAATCTCGGATTCAAGCGCAAGGGTTTCGCGAGTGAGACGTTGAGTCTTCTCATAAACATGGACAGGAACGCGAATTGTTCTGCCTTTGTCGGCGACATGGCGCCCAATTTGCTGGCGTATCCACCAGGTAGCATAAGTGGAAAATTTGAATCCTCGGCGCCAATCGTAGCGTTCAATGGCTTTCAACAGGCCGATGTTTCCCTCTTGCGCCAAGTCGTCCAAGGGTTCGCCACTATAGAGATACTTTTTTGCGAGATGGAAAACGAGCTTTAAATTTGCGGCCGCCATCCGCTCTCGGGCGGCTTGGTAAGCCTTCATAGCGTTGTTATATTCGAATGCCGCAGAGCCTGGATTACCATTGGGTTCAGCGTCAGCCAGCTCCAAGAGAAAGCGGCGGTTCAATCGGAGGGACGATAGCGTGTCGCGGACGGCCTGCCATTGAGCTCCGCGCTGAGCTGGAACTATCGGAAGGCTGGCAAGTCTGTCCACCGCATCTGAGAATTCTGACGCGAAATCCCCAAGTGGGAGGCTGACGTCGAATTGCGAGTCTTCATCGGATTCGACTTCTTCATCAGACTGATCTATGCCAGCCATCTCGGCATCGCTTTCGCTATCAGGCTCTGATTCAAGGTCTGGTTGCGCTTCGGTCGGTCCACGCGATAGCCAAGTTAGAGGTTTTTGCTTGGACTTGATCATGCTCCCGGCGGCCAGCGCAAGGCTAATCCCGCGAGGCCAAGTTGCCAAGACGTCAAGCGCTCGTTCAAGTTCGACTTCCATGGCTTTGCCTAGCTCGACCTCTTCGTCGGCCGAAATTAGCCTCTCTCGCTGGAATTCCTTTTGGTAGATGCGGAGAGGTTCTGAGTAGCGACTAGTCACGTTGTCAATAAATGCTAACGTATCCGCAACTATTTCTTCCTCATCCGGATTTTCCTCGGGCTTGACGAAGACCTCGAAATTTTCGTTTGAACTGACGTATTCGAGTCGCTCATCGACTTCGGCACCAAGATCGTTGATAACCATGGTTAGCAGTGCCTCAGCTTCGGGGTTTTCCGATTGGTCATCGTTTAGCGACAAGGCTTCGAGCGACGCACGAGGAACGCTGCCCTCTCGAGAAGCTCGAAGCAGCAATGCGCGCAGCAGTTCGCGGGTTTCGGCGTCGCCAGTGCGAGCCAACGGCATCGAGCGCTCCGGCAGGTATAGATCAATGTCCTCCCAATCTTCCGACGAATCTATTGGCTCGTGCTTTGAAATGGACTCTTGGAGCGTGCTTGCTGCTTGGGCCACAGACGGATCGACCGCGGGAGGGGGCATGTCCTCCTCCGGCTCCCAGCCGGACAAGTCAAATTCGAGCCCTGTTTCCAGCTCGTCCTCTTTTATGTCGATTTGGATATTGAGTAGAGCGATATCCTCAGCTCTGTTCGTGGCGCCGAAGGTTAGGGGCGGCTCTACGGCTGGATTGCCTGGGGAGGAGCAAGCTTCTCTTGGAGACGGAACCACGTTAGGGAGCGATCCGTCAGATGTATCGATCGGAAAAATCACAGGCATCAATATCGAAGCCGCTTCGTGCGCTCCTGCGTCAACGGCGATGGCATGCGCTGTTTTTCCTGACGGGGCTAGTAAACCTTTGTTCGCTCCTGCGTCGAGCAGGAGTTTACATATAGTAAATTTGTTTCTGGCCGCCGACAGCATCAGGGGCGTGAGTCCATTTCCATCTCGCGCATTGAGATCGTCGCCTCGATCGATGTGAATTCGAACCGCGCTCTCGACTCCTGCCACGACTGCCATTTTTAGGAAACGATTGAGAGGACGCATGTCGGCAATATTCGTGTCGATCATCCGCACGTTTGCGTCCGGGCCTCTGCAGCGAAGTGACTGCGCTCAAAAATGAAACTTTTTAGACACTTTGTCGCTGTCATGTTGCATTGTTTATTTGATATTTTCGATGTTCCGCTGGGCATGTTTTCTCTGCCAAATTGTGTTATAAAACAAATTTCTTGTATTTGAATAAATTCTACAGCAGATGGCTAGAGACAGCACGCTTCATGTTCATTTTTCAATAAGCTTATTTTGCAATTATAAAAAAGTGCGATAAATGCCGGGGGCTCGGCAGAATCCTTGTGATTGAAAAAGTGGAGACTGTTCGGCGTTATCTAAATGGCATCCTTCTTGGGATTTTTCTTTGATTGGGCTCACTGGTGAATGATCCGAAGAAGCTTTTTGTTGATGCGCGTATGACCGGAATGTGCATTTTTTGCGGAGCCAAGCCTGATACTCGGGATCATTGTCCGTCAAAAGTGTTGCTCGACGAACCCTTTCCATTGAACCTCCCAGTCGTGGCAGCATGTGAACAATGTAATCAGTCGTTTTCAAGTGACGAACGATATTTGGCATGCCTAGTGGAATGCGTGATATGTGGATCGGCAGATCCTGCTTTAGTCCGGCGCGACAATATCCGGCGTATTCTCTCGCAGGTTCCACAGCTTGCCGCGCAGATTCAATCGTCGATGTCCTTGGACTTACTTGGAGATAAGACTTGGAGTGTTGAGATGGATCGTGTTAGAAATGTGGTCTTGAAGCTCGCGCGGGGGCATCTTGATTACGAACTCAGCATCCAGGAGTTTGGAGAGCCGGACGTGTTCGAAATCGTCCCGTTTGCCCTTATGGATGAGGCCCAACAGGCGTTTTTCGAGAGTCCTGAGCTTGGTGTGATGGCTGTCTGGCCCGAGTTGGGATCGAGGGCATTCATGAGAGCTTTACCATCCGGAGCGAGGGTCGCAGACGGTTGGATAGAGGTTCAATATGGGCGATACCGGTATCTTGCCGGGCAGACTGATGGTAATTACGTGCATATTGTGCTCAGCGAATATCTCGCGTGCCGTGTTGTGTGGGCGTAGGGATTTCTATCATAGTGTTTTTATCTTGGGTCAAACGCAGGGCGCGAATGACTGAATTCAACGTCTAGTTTAAGCAGATCCATAGCATGCATATTGAGGCAAAATTTTACGAAACCTATTATTTATGTTCCATTGTTGATGGAATATTAAAGAACAGGTTTGAGCATATCGTGGCTTTGGAGGCATTTCATTGCGATGGGCAATGGGCAGGATGGTTTGCTCCCTACAAAAAATATTCCGTATTCCATCAGTTCATTGAATTTGTTGTCCGGAATGTTCACTCCGAACAGGCGGAAGAGGTGGAGTTGCCCTCTTGCCATAGCATGACAGATTTAGGCAGAAAGATAGTCACGAAATTTGGTGATTCTTATGCTTGCAAGCTTCCAATTGAAAATGCCTTTGATCGTCACGGTATTGATTATCAGAGCTTTTCGGATCATTTGGCCGATTTGGGCAAGTCATACCTTGATGCCGATGACGATGATGTCTATGATTTCATGAATGAGATATGGTTGTCTGAGTCATATGAAAAGCTTATGGATCAAACGGTTGGAGAAATCTTCCATGTGTTGTTTCAAAACCGGCAATTGTTATTAGATTTCAATGATTACATGTCGAGCATTCTGAGTGTCGCCACCGTCGAGGATGCGGAGGATTTGGATCATACATTGCTTTCTCCTCGAGGAACTTTGCTTCGAGTTAGGCCGCCAAAGTGGGCGCAACGCGCCGTTTTCTATCGAGACCGTGGGCGCTGCGTCTTGTGCGACAGTGATTTATCTGGTTTGGCGAATATCGAGAATGTGGAAAACTATGATCACATTGTTTCTCTCGCGCAGTTCGGACTAAATGACGTCAGCAATTTGCAATTGCTCTGCGTGCATTGCAACCAAATTGAAAAAAAGGACGGGGCCGCCATTACTTCTGGGCGCTATCAATCATGGTATTCCACCGACTAATGTTTGGATGGCTTGGTCTGACTCCGCGCCTGGTAGGGCGACAACTATAGCTATTATGGGTTTTCAATCTTGGCTGGACAACGTGACGCCTATGGAACTTGGCCGTTTTCGAGCCAACCGGACGGCCGCCCTATGGACATCTGCGTGGCCATCCTAACGGGCCGGCTTACGGGCGTGTCCGAGCGCCTGACTATCCACGAATTTGGCGGGCGGGCCGCAGTTGCGTCGTCCAAAGCTTTCCACGACGCCGAGCGATCTGAGTTGGATGCCACGGTGCGCGGTGACTCGTATTCGCGCACGACAGGACGAGGTTTTTGCCAGCTATATTATAGGGGGGGGCTGATGGTCAACATTAATGACGATAAATCTTTCAAGTTAGCTTTGATCACCGAAGACTTGCAAGGCGACCAGTCCAAAGACGATTTCGCTGCCGTGTGCGAGCAAGCGCGGGCGGCGATGAGCCCGCACGATATTGGCAGCGATTTCCGTCGTGCCTACTTCAGTTGCATGAGCGATCCTAAGATCCTTATGAGCCAAATCCAGGCCGACATGATGGACAACTACATGGTCGCCGCCTTCGCATGCATTGAGCTGGGCGTCCCGAAGCATTTTCCATTGATCGCATGGGCCGCGCTGAATAAGATGGACTTCGAGGGCCTGCAAGGTGAGATTGCCTGCATGCGCACGCTGATGTGGGGTGGCTTCGACGTTAACAGCCAAACACCGGAAGGCGGCATTTCTGCGCTCCATGCAATGTGCAATTTGAAATGGGGCAGGGGAGCACATCCTAGGGCTGTCCATCACCTCATTGAGAACGGTGCAGACGTAAACATTCAATCTGCCACGGGCGACACGCCAATGATCACTCTATGCGGCCATGCGGCTTGGAACGAAGACATCGACAGAACGTTTTATTTACTGTTCGATGCTGGTGCGGACTTGGAGGTGGAGGCCGAGGATGGCGTTTCAGCATGGCTCTTGCTTCAAGGCCAGCAGAAGGAAAATCCACATCCACTGCGTGAGCAGCTTATTTCTGAATTGTCAGAATAGTTCCGAGCTCAGCCCGTTCGGAAAAACTCGACCTCTGACACGAGGTTGAGATTGCGTCGATCGACCGTGTGTTCGAACTCTTGGAGATAGATGCTGTGCGAGGATGGCCCCGCGATGATTGATGCGCACGGGGCCGTCGTGCTGAGAACGACACCACCTTTTCCGACTTTGTTTAAACCCCCGGCAAACATTTGAGCCGTTTCAAGTTTTGGTGTCCAGCCACTCCCGACAGAGCCATCTTCCCAACGCTCGATGCTTTCGCCTCTATACAGGACTTGGTCCTGTCCAATGTAAGCCGGCAACCAAATTCTCAGCATATCCAGAAGCAAATGGTCATTGGCCACTAGCTCGCGTATTTTGTGAGCGCTCTCCGTCCACCTGACGTGAAAGGTCTTTGAGTCCCCCGGTTTCATAGGAGGCGTGTTTATCATCTGCCCCATGAGCTCTTGCCAGCGCTGCTTAGTCTTCGCTTTGTCCGGATTTTCAATGTGAGGGTTGTAATACATTCCTTCCAAGATGTTGGAAAGGAGAGGGGCGTATCCATTCTTGAGCATATTTTTTGATGTGTCTGGTGCGCGTGAGAAGTCGGTCTGGCCTAGCGATCTTAGGCGCCCAAGGTTTATTTAGGCCGCAACCAGTATCCATGGTGATAGCTCAAAAGGCAACCGAGGTCCAGATGCCTGCCGTGTTAGTCCTTGGCCACGTGGTATCAAGAAGTGTCACCCGGCTTTGCCGTTGAGGCAGCACGGCGTCGCCTATGTAGGCAGGTGAGGAGGCGACGCGGCGTCGCCCTGTAGGCAGGTGAGGAGGGGGCGCAAATTCAATTCGACAAACATTCCACCAAAATGATATTATCTGGCTGCGCTTAGCGCATGTTTCCCCTATGAAGGCGACCAATCTGCGCACCCCATTCACACTGCAGGGGTCGCAAGTTCGAAACTTGCACTTCCCACCAAGAATTCGCTGTAAAATCAAATGCTTATATTAAAGCCGCCTGTCATTGATAGGCGGCTTTTTTTATGGGTGTGATTTCCGGGTGTGATTTATTTTTTCTGAACCAGTGCAGAAAGCTCAACGAGCGCCGCTCGTTGAGCATCGATCTGCAAGTGGGCATATCGCCGCACTCGGCCGCATCGATGTGATGGTTTTTGGTTAGCCGTGCAGGAGATGCCCTTGGCTGCAAAACGCAAAGGGCAGCAGCAAGGTTTTGCGCAGTTCGATCACGATCAGTTCCTGCTCTGGCGTGAGCGTCGTTTTCAGCGTCTTTGGGCAATGCGAACCATCGTCCGGGCTGGCGCGATCCTGCCATTTGCGGATCGTTTGCCGCGTGACGTTGTAGAGTCGGGCCAGTTCGGCTTGTGGTAACGTCGATTTCTTGATTTCCTCGCGGATCAGGTGGCCCGTTCGCGCTTGGCTGTGGAGGGCTTGGGTCATCAGGCTGCCAGTAAAAGATCAGATTGGAACAGTGTACGCAAAGCCTGCCTGGCCTTGAAGAGTGGCCAGCTACGCATGGGTACATGATCCCACGAATCTACACAGCTAAGCTCTTCGCAAACGGGAGGCGCCACCTCCGAATTCATCGAATGATTGCCATGGCCGGCCATCGCCGCTTGGTTGCTTGGTGGGTTCGCGCATGGCTGCGCGGCGCTTTGCCGGGTTTTGGGTTTTCTTGGTCAGCAATGTGCTGTGGGTCTGGTGGGGCTGGCAAGACGAGGCCTGGGCCTTGATCGTGCTGAACGTTTGCCTGGCGCTCACGAATGTGCGCGGCATCGTCAAGAACGAGCGGGCGTGACATCGCCTCCACTTGAATATTGCCAATATTGAATGATTCTCCGTGGCCGCATACATGCCTTGCTATTGTCCTGCGCCCATTCCAAGGAGGAAAATGGCCGTTCGGGCCTGGCAGCTTCAGATATTTGCTGTCTTATATAAGATTCGTCGCCATCGGATACACAAACAGCGGCAGGACAGTCTAAAATACGTGGTGGGCAAGCACGGCGTCACCGCCGGCACACTAGCCGTCCAAAGCAAGGCTAACCGCTCTGTGTTTGGACTGAAGAAAGTTAACCACCAGGCATCACCGCATACAAGGGAATGAACATGGCAACACAAAAATCCAAAATCATCTACACGCTGACTGACGAGGCGCCGCTGCTCGCGACGTATTCCCTGCTGCCGATTATCAAAAAATTCACCGCGCCGGCTGGCGTGGATGTCGTTGCCACTGATATTTCGGTGGCGTCGCGTGTACTGGCTGAATTTCCCGAATTCCTGACGGACGCGCAAAAAGTCCCGAATACCCTGGCTGAACTGGGCAAATTGACCCAGAATCCGGACACCAACATCATCAAACTGCCGAACATCAGCGCTTCCCAAGGTCAATTGATCGCTTGCGTGCGCGAATTGCAAGGCCGTGGCTACAAGCTGCCGGATTACCCGGAAGATGCGAAGACGGACGAAGAAAAGGCCTTGAAGGCCCGTTATGGCAAGTGCATCGGCAGCTCGGTCAACCCGGTCCTGCGTGAAGGCAATTCTGACCGTCGCGCACCGAAGGCTGTCAAAGAGTATGCGCGCAAGCACCCGCATTCGATGGGCGAATGGAGCCAGTCGTCGCAAACCCACGTGTCGCATATGCACCATGGTGACTTTTACCATGGCGAAAAATCGCTGACCCTGGAAAAGGCTCGTGATGTCAAGATGGAACTGGTCACCGCCTCGGGCAAGACCATCGTGCTGAAACCGAAGGTTACGCTGCAAGCGGGCGAAATCATCGACAGCATGTTCATGAGCAAGAAAGCGCTGCTGGAGTTCTACGAGAAGGAAATCGACGACGCCTTCAAGACGGGCGTGATGTTCTCGCTGCACGTCAAGGCGACCATGATGAAGGTCTCGCACCCGATCGTCTTCGGCCACTGCGTGCGTATTTTCTACAAGGACGCGTTCGCCAAGCACGCTGAACTGTTCGACAAGCTGGGTGTGAATGTCAACAATGGCATGAGCAACCTGTACGACAAGATCGAAACGCTGCCAGCGTCGCAAAAAGACGAAGTGCTGAAAGATTTGCACGCCTGTCACGCGCATCGTCCGGAACTGGCCATGGTCGATTCGGCCAAGGGCATCACCAACTTCCATTCGCCGAACGACATCATCGTCGACGCGTCCATGCCCGCCATGATCCGTATCGGCGGCAAGATGTGGGGTGCCGATGGCCGTCCGAAGGATGTCAAGGCAGTCATGCCGGAATCGACTTTCGCGCGTATCTACCAGGAAATGATCGGTTTCTGCAAATGGCATGGCAACTTCGATCCGAAGACCATGGGCACCGTGCCGAACGTGGGCCTGATGGCGCAGCAAGCGGAAGAGTACGGTTCGCACGACAAGACCTTTGAAGTGCCAGAAGGCGGCACCGCCAACATCACCGACCTGGAAACGGGCGAAGTGCTGCTGACGCAAACGGTGGAAGAGGGCGATATCTGGCGCATGTGCCAGGTCAAGGACGCGCCGATCCGCGACTGGGTCAAGCTGGCTGTCACCCGTGCGCGCAACTCGGGCATGCCTGCCGTGTTCTGGCTCGATTCCTACCGTCCGCACGAGAACGAAGTCATCAAGAAGGTACAGGTTTACCTGAAAGATCACGACACCAAGGGCCTGGACATCCAGATCATGTCGCAGACGCGCGCCATGCGCTACACCCTGGAACGCGCCTTCCGCGGTCTGGACACCATCTCGGTGACCGGCAACATCCTGCGCGATTACCTGACCGACCTGTTCCCGATCCTGGAACTGGGCACCAGCGCCAAGATGCTGTCGATCGTGCCGTTGATGGCCGGTGGCGGCATGTACGAAACGGGCGCCGGCGGTTCGGCACCGAAACACGTCAAGCAACTGGTGGAAGAAAACCATTTGCGCTGGGATTCGCTGGGTGAATTCCTGGCCCTGGCCGTGTCGCTGGAAGACATGGGTATCAAGACGGGTAATGCAAAGGCCAAAATCCTCGCGAAAACCCTGGATGAAGCCACCGGCAAGTTGCTGGACAACAGCAAGTCGCCATCGCCACGTACCGGCGAACTCGACAACCGCGGCAGCCATTTCTATCTGGCGATGTACTGGGCGCAAGCGCTGGTAGCGCAGAAGGACGATGCGGAACTGGCAGCGCACTTCGCGCCATTGGCAAAAGCCCTGGCCGAGAATGAAGAGAAGATCGTCGCCGAGCTGAAAGCAGTGCAAGGCAAGGAAATGGATATCGGCGGCTACTATCTGCCCGATCCGGCCAAGACGGAAGCGGTCATGCGTCCTAGCGCCAGCCTGAATGCTGTGCTCGACAGCATCTGATGCAGTCCTGACAGGCAGTAAGTTCTTTGCTGCCTGATAAAAAACAACGCCGCCGGGAGTGATCCTGGCGGCGTTTTTCATTTCCCCTCAGTTTTATTTATAGTGCTTGTAGACCTCGGTGCTGCCATTGTTCTTGACCAGCAAGACGTCATACGCATCCTTGCGCGGTCCTTCCATGCCTGGCGAACCCATCGGCATTGCCGGCACGGCCAAGCCTTTCGCCTTGGGTTTCTCGCGCAACAACTGCTTGATCTCGCTGGCAGGCACGTGGCCTTCGATGGCGTAGCCGTTGACGAGGCCCGTGTGGCAGGAACCGAGCGCATCGGGAATGCCGGCCAGCTTGCGGTATTGCGCCGGCAGCTCGACATTTTTTGCGCGTACCGTAAAACCGTTCGCTTCCAGATGCTTGATCCATTCGGAACAGCAGCCGCAGGAGGCGCTCTTGTAGACTTCAATGACGGGCAGGGCCGCCATGGCGAACGTGGGCAAGCCCAGCATGGCGGCGAAGGCGCCACGCAATAGGAAATGTTTGATCATGTGTTGCTTTCAGATGGAATAGGGCTATCGTGGCCACACGGGTGGCCTGCTTGGAATTTAAGTGGAAAGCGGTCTCGGCGGCCGGCGCGGGCTGTCGGGAATGAATCCCGTCAGCAAGGTGGCCGTTGCGATGGTGACTTGCTGCGCGCCGGTGCAGGCTGCGGCAGGAACGGTGAGGCAGGGCGGCATCAGTGCGCCCAGGCAAAAACTGGAACAGGCACCGCACGCCGGGTGCCTGGCAGGAGTCTTGTTTTCTTCTTGCGTGCCGGTGCTGTGCGGCACGGCGGATGACTGCGCAGCGTGATGCTGGCAGTTCGCTGCCATCATGGCGGCAGCCACCGCCTGCAGCGGCACCGCCGTGATGAACAGCAGGATCAGCCATGTTTTGAAGAGTCTTGGCATCGAAGGAAAATATAGCATGGGGGCAATGTCGCCAGAAGCAGGCATCCGCTAGCGCGCGGCGGCGGCGGCGCGCGTCTTCGATGCGTACATGGCCCGGTCCGCATGGCGCAGCAGCTGCTGCATGGTATCGCCGTCGTCCGGATAGTGGGCGACGCCGATGCTGACGGCGATGTGCAATTGCTGGCCGTTGCCCAGGTCCAGCGGCGCGGCCAGGGCCGCATGGATTTTTTGCTCGATCAGGCTGACGTCCGCCGGTGTGACATTGCTTTCCAGAAGCACGACGAACTCATCGCCACCCATCCTGGCCAGGGTGTCTGTTTCGCGCATGCAATCTCGCAGGCGGTTCGCCACCGTCTGCAGCAGCAGGTCGCCACAGGCATGGCCGTGGTCGTCGTTGACCCGCTTGAAGTTGTTCAGATCCAGGAACAGCAGCGACAGCCGGCCCTCCTGGCGGTGCGCGCGCGCGAACGCCGTGTGCAGGCGGTCGTGGAACAGGCGGCGGTTCGGCAGGCGGGTCAGCTCATCGTGCATGGCCATGAATTGCATTTGCGTCTGCAATTGCCGGCGCTCGATGGCCGTGGCCAGTTGTTTGGCGACAAATTGCAGCAAATCCTGGTCTTGCTCCGTGCCGATGTCGGCGTCCTGGGCGCCTTGCACAGCCAGCACGCCGATGCTGCCCATGGAAGAATACAGCGGCACGGCCAGCCAGCAGGAGGACAGGGCGACGGCCGCCGTTTGCAGCGCCACCGGCAGGCCGGCCAGTTGTCCCGGCTGCAGCAGCACGGGGCGGCCGCTGCGCAAGACTTCGTCGCACAGCAGGCTGGCCAGGGACGACGTTGGCTGGGGCGTGTTGTCGTCGGCCTGGCAGGTCATGGGGGGCTGGGCGCCGTGTTCGTCATGCAGCAGCAAGGTCAGGCTGCGCGTCGGCAAGTGTTCGCCGATGATGTGCTGGATACGGTGCAGCAAGGCGGGCAAGTCTTGCGTCGCTTGCATCGCTTCGGAAATGGCGTACAGCGCGGCCTGCTTTGCCTGCGCCTGTTTCAGCTGGGTGATGTCGCGCGCCACCGCCACGCGCAGCTGGTCGGCGGCGCACCAGCGGGCTGACCACATGATGTGCGCCAGCCGGCCGTCCTTGCGCAGGTAGCGGTTTTCAAAGTGCGTCTGGGCATGGCCATCCATGATGGCACTCGCTGCCGCCAGGGTGCGGGCGCGGTCGGCGGGGGCGACCAGGTCGAGCATGAGCTTGCCGATCATTTCCTGCTGCGTGTAACCGAAGATGCGTTCGCAGGCCGCACTGACGAACACGAAGCGGCCCTCCACATCGACCATGCACACGGCGTCGAGCAGCAAATCGGTGAAACTGGCGACCGGCGCGCTAATCATATGTTTCATATGCCCACCATTCTAGTGGACATTGCCGATGGATATTGTATTTGTTGTTTTTGGAAAACAAAGAGCGTTGATCATGGCTTGCCGGCCCGGCTGCGGCGGCATGCTCATGCTGAATACTTCGGTGGAGGCATCCGCTCAAAAAGTTGCTTTCCAGATGCAGGAGCGCAGGCTGGAGCAGGTGATGGCCAGGTTCTTAATCACTGACGACAAACGCGTCCGGATTGAGTTGATCCAGCGTAACGATGGTGCCGCTGCCCGGCGCGCCGCTGCTCTGGCCAAGTCGCGCGTGCAACTGGGCCAGATAGTCGGCGCGGCAGCGGCGCAGCACGTAATCGCGGAAGTTATCGTGTTCCAGCGCGCGCCAGGCGCGTTCGCGTCCTTGCGCCGAGCGCATGCCGGCCGGCTCGATCAGCGCGGGCGTGATGCTGGCGTCGCCGCGGCTCAGGCGCGTGTAGCCGTAGCGATCCATATAGGGGCCGGCGAGTGTTTCGATGAGGTTAATGTCATCGTCCGACAGTTGCTGCCTGAATTTGTCGATGTTGGCCGCGATCGGCGCATAACAGTTGGCCGACCAGAGCGACGACAACTGCGCGATTTGCCGCGCTTCCGCCGACGCGGCCACGTCCAGCATTTGCGGCAGGAAGGTGATACCGAGAAAGTCACATACCGTTTCCAGCGTCTCTTGTTGCCGCGACAGGAAATCTTCATAGCGTATCGTCAGCACGCGCTGCCGATAGCGTTGCGCGACATGGTCGGCTGCCGCATGGGCGGCCAGCCAGGTTCTGGCATTAAGCAGCGTGTCGAAATCGTGGATGATGGCGCGGTTCATCGACGCCACTTGCGCGCGCGGATCGCGCACCACGTTCAGGAACAGCATGTCCGGATACAGCTTCACGATGTCGTCGGCGTAATGCACGCTGTCGAGCGACTTGTCCATCACCACCTGCGCGTGGCGCCGTTCGCCCGCGCGCAACAGCAACTCCCATGCCACGCGGTGGATGCTGCGCGGCTGGCTGCGCAGCGACTCGAATACTTCCACCGGATCGAAGACGACTCCCGGCCACTTGACCATGCTGGCCGCCGCCAGCCCCACTACATCGACCACCAGGCGAAAGTAGGCGCGGTCGTCGCGCAAATCGCCGTACAGGGGCAGCAGCGGCATCATATCGACCAGGTGCAGCGGATACGGTGAATAGAACTGGGGCGACAGGTTCAGGCGCAGGCGCAGGGCATGGCTACCGCAGCGGCGCAGGGGGATCATCATGACGGGGCGCGGGCGCGCGCCGTGGCCGGGATGGTGGCTGCTGCTCATCGCATCATTCCTCGAAAAAGGTGGGCGCACGGCATCAGATGAAGCACGGGCACAGCTGCTGGAACAGTCGTTCGCAGGCCTGTTCCAGCGACAGCGCGCCCGTGTCCAGCGTCAGCGCCGGTGTCAGCGGTGCTTCGTAGGGCGCCGAGACGCCCGTAAATGCAGGGATCAGTCCGGCCCGCGCTTTTTTGTACAGTCCCTTGGGGTCGCGTTCCTCGCATAGCGCGCTCGGCGTGCTGATGTAGGTTTCGATAAAATTGTCGCTGCCGATGATCTGGCGCGCCATCTCGCGGTCGCTGCGCAGCGGCGAGATGAAGGCGCAGATGACCATCATGCCGGCATCGTTCATCAGCCTGGCCACGACGGCGCTGCGGCGGATGTTTTCCTGGCGATCTCGGGGAGAAAAGCCCAGGTCGCCATTCAGGTGGTAGCGCATATTGTCGCCGTCGAGCACGCAGCTCAGGTGGCCTTCTGCCAGCAGCTGCCTTTCCAGCGCGTACGCCAGCGTCGACTTGCCAGCGCCGCTCAGGCCGGTCAGCCACAGCGTCGCAGCCCGCTGGCCGACCAGCGGCCCCCGCTGTTCTTTGCCGATATGGCCGGCATGCGGGAAGATGTGCGTCGCCACCACGTCGCCCGCAGCGGCGATCTGTTCCAGTTTACCCATGTGCCACTCCCCGTTGCCGGCTCAAAACTGTTCCCACTCGATTTCGCTGGGCTTGGCGACGGCCGGCCGGGCCGGCTTTGCCGTGGCGGGTGCGCGCCGCACTGCCAGCGGCGGTGGCGGTGGCGGACGGCGTACTACGCGCAGTGCCGCATCGCGGCCGCCAGCGATGTTGCCCACGCGGAAGACGCTGACCACGTCGTTCAGGTTGTTGACCTGTTCCTGCATCGCTTGCGCGGCGGCGGCGGCTTCTTCGACCAGTGCCGCATTTTGCTGCGTCACATTGTCCATTTGCGTCACGGCCATATTAATTTGCTCGATGCCGGACGATTGTTCCTGGCTGGCGGACATCATTTCAGACATGATGCCGGTGACGCGCCTGACGCTGGCGACCACCTCGTGCATGGTCGACCCGGCCTGTTCCACCAGCCGGTTGCCGGCCTGGACCTTGTCGACCGAGTCGCCGATCAAGTCCTTGATTTCCCTGGCCGCCGCGGCCGAGCGCTGCGCCAGATTGCGCACCTCGGTGGCCACCACGGCAAAGCCGCGCCCCTGTTCTCCGGCACGGGCCGCCTCGACCGCCGCGTTCAGGGCCAGGATATTCGTCTGGAAGGCGATGCCGTCGATGACGGCGATGATGTCGACGATCTTGCGCGCCGAGACATCGATGGCCGCCATGGTATCGACCACCTGCGCCACCACGGCGCCGCCCTTGGTGGCAACATCGGAGGCCGATTCGGCCAGCCCGTTGGCCTGGCGCGCATGGTCGGTGTTGATGCGCACGGTGCTGGTCAGTTCTTCCATGGACGAAGCGGTTTGCTCCAGCGTACTGGCCTGCTGTTCCGTGCGCGCCGACAAGTCCAGGTTGCCCATGGCGATTTGTCCCGCCGCCGTGGCGATGGTCTCGGTGCTGGCGTGAACTTGCTGGACGATTTGCGCCAGGCTGTCGCGCATCGATTGCATGGCGTACAGCAGGCTGTGCGTGTCGCCGGCGCGGGTGTGAATGGCGACGGCCAGGTTGCCGCTGGCGATCTGCCCGGCGATTGCCGCTGCTTCGCCGGGCTCGCAACCGAGTTGGCGCATCACCCCGCGCGTGATCAGCACGGCGGCCAGCAGGCTGGTGAGCAGGGCCAGCGAGCCGATGCTCAGCATCACCAGGCGCGCCTGGCTGTAGGCAGCTTCGGCCATGCTGGAGGCCTCGTTATTCTGCTTTTCCTCGACGGCGATCAAGGTGCGCAGCAATTCCCACCAGCGCTTTTGCACGGGGCGGAATTCATAACGCAGCAGCTTGTAGGCTTCGTCCTGTTTCTGGTTCAGCGCCAGTGCGGCGGCCCGCTGAATGAAGGGCGCCGCCAGCTCGCTTTGTCTGCGGATTTGTTCGAGCAGGCTCTTTTCTTCGTTCGATGTGCCTTCCAGCTTGGCGAACATCGCCCCCAGCTTTTGCTGGGCGGAGGCGTATTTTTTTTCTTGGTCCGCGATGCGCGCGACCTCGATCTGGATCTCCTTCTCTTCTTTCAGCAAAATCAGATTGCGCAGCGCCAGCGCCCGCTCCGTTACTGTCAAGTCCATAGTCTGGACCAGCCTGGTTTCGACGTTGTTGACCTTGGTTGCTTCATCCATGCGGTCCTGGATTTGCCGCATGCTGGTCAGTCCCAGAGCGATGACCAGCAACAGGAACAGGGCGGCCAGGCCAAAGCCCAGGCCGAGCCGCTTGGCGATGCTTACGTTTAAAAATTTCATGCTGCCTCCTTAAGGCCATGCTTGCTGTTTCGCATACGCTAATGCGGATTTATCGTGAAGCACTCAGCGATCATAGTGATTGCGGGCAGGCGGAATGTCACACAAAGTCACTTTCATCATTTGAGCAACAGTATAAATTTACTTGCGGCAACAGTTCCAATTTGAGTTAAATGACGTGCCCTGCTGGCGCCGACGCTGGGGCGGAGCGTGATTTGTATCAAGAGTGAAAAATTTTCATGCCGCACTGCGCTCATGATTTCACATTTCACGTCGATATAGCTGTGTCAGCCTGGCACCTGAAGCGCCGTGTATCCCACGTCTGGCTGAAAGTAGGCTAGCTTGACGGTTGATTGTTATCAAAAACTGAAAGTTATGAATATCTCACCGCTGCACCACACCTCGTTTAGCAAGGCATAACGACCATGACCTCCGTCTCCCCGATCCCGAGCTGGAATCCAGGCCCGTCCCGCGCCTCTGCCGCCACGGCAGGCAGGGCGGACACGCCCTCATCCCCGGTGCCGAGCCCTTCCGCCATCGTCGCCTTCGGCGGCCCGCCGGCCGTCTCATCTCTCGTGCCTTCGCCGATGGTGTGGGAAAGCGCGTCGCGCGACAAGGTGAGCGAGGCGATGACGAAAAGCTTCTCTTCGTATGCGTTTGGCGGTCGCTTCAGCGGCCTTGGCGCGGCCATGCTGGGTCAGGCCAAGCTGGGCAACTACAATTTCTCGCAGGCGATGCGCCAGCCGCCGCCGAGCACCACGCCGAATGTCTATGCGGCGTCCGGCATCGCGCCGGGCAGCCTGCACGGTAATGGCGAAGACCGGGTTGCCCTCGGCATCACGACGAAAAGCGGCGTGGAAGTCAAGCTGGCACTCGACAGCCAGGGCGACGGATTGGCCGTGAACATGACGACGAGCGGCGACCTCAGCGACGCTGAAGCCAGGGCGCTGGGGGACCTGGCACAAGGTTTTCAGGAAGCCATCGACGGCATGGGGCAGAGCACGCCGAAAATCAAGCTGGAAGGCTTGATGCAGTTTGACCAGCAAGTGCTGGCCTCGGTGAAACTGCATGCGGAAGTGAAGGTGCGCGGCGAGCCGGAAAGTGTGCAAACCCTGGATTTCCAGGCCGACGGCGCGCAGCGCAAGGTCAGCTTCAGTGGCGAGGCCGGCAGCCTGGACCTGAAGGTCGATGCCAGCCAACTCAACACCCTGGGCAGCAAGGAACGGCAAGCCAAGGCGCTGGGCAGCTACATGAAGCAGTTCGACCAGGCAGCGTCGCGCGGCCATGGCGATGCGGGCCTGGTGTCCATGCTCAAGGACAGTTTTACGGCCTTGCACAGCAATACCGCCACGCCGCAGGTGGCCACGGACAGCCCCGAGACGGGCAGGTGGCGCCTGGCGGCCGAGGACAAGTCCATCCTGACGGGACTGGCCGATTTCAGCGCCTCCGTGTCGCAAGCCGTGAAATTCAGCAATCCCATGCGCAGCGCGGAAAAGGATGGCTTCAATTATGAAGTGTCGCAAAAGACGGTGCAGGCCGGCGCCAGCCAGGATGCGCGTTCGATCCGGCAGCAGCAGCAATCGAAGCTGAGCGCCAGCTACCATGAGACGCTCGTCCCCGGGGTGCCGCTGCGCCTGACGGCCAGCACAGAATCGCAGAACTATACTTACCACCAGATCGAGGATACGGCCAGCAGCGACGCGCAAGTGGCTTACAAGGATGGCAAGATGGTGAAGGCGAGCTTGCAGCAGGAGGGCCGCCAGTCCGAGCACGTCATGAAGTATTTCCTGGGCAAGCTGGAATCGGACAAGACCACGCCGGGCAATTATTCCGTGCTGCGCGACCTGCTGCCCGTATTGGGGCCGTACAAGACGGGCGAGAAGGACACGTCGCCCGAGGCGCGCTTGGAGCAGCGCAAGCAGGCGCTGCTGACGTTGAGCGACGACGTGCTGCTGCAATCGTATGCGGGCCAGACCGTCAGCATGTGGCAAGCCGATATGCAGCAGGAAAAGGGCGAGGCTGCCGCCGCCTAAAAACGCCAGCGCCCAATGCGAAAAGCCCGTCTGCGAAGACGGGCTTTTTGTTTGTTGATGACCTGCTTATTGCTTGATACAGCGCAAGGCAGCTATGCCTTGGCCTTGTTTTGCTTGATCCAGTAACCGATGCCCAGCGCAGCGAGCCACACGGGTATCAGGTAGACGGAGATGCGCAGGCCCGGCGTCAGATACATGATCACCAGGATGCCGGCCAGGAAGACCAGGCACAGGTAGTTGGTGAACGGGTAGCCCAGGCTCTGGAACAGCGTCGTTTTGCCTTCGATTTTTTTCTGCGCGCGGAAGCGCAGGTGGATCCAGCTGATCATGGCCCAGTTGATGATCAGCGCCGACACCACCAGGCCCATCAGCACTTCGAACGCTTCGCCCGGCATGAAGTAATTGACTACGACGCAGGCGCCCGTGGCCAGCGCCGACACGCCCAGCGCCACCAGCGGCACGCCGCGGCGGTTCAGGTGCAGCAGGGCGCGCGGCGCATTGCCTTGCTTGGCCAGGCCGAACAGCATGCGCGTGTTGCAGTACACGCCGCTGTTGTAGACGGACAGGGCGGCCGTCAGCACCACCACGTTCAGGGCAGTGGCCACCAGGTTGCTGTCGAGTGCATGGAAGATCAGTACGAAGGGGCTGCCGCCGGTGACGACGTTTTGCCACGGGTACAGCGACAGCAAAATACCGAGTGCGCCAATGTAAAAGATCAGGATGCGGTAGATGGCCTGGTTGGTGGCGCGCGGAATCGTCGTGCTCGGGTCGTCCGCCTCGGCCGCCGTGATGCCCACCAGTTCCAGGCCGCCGAACGAGAACATGATGACGGCCATGGCCATCACCAGGCCTTGCCAGCCATTCGGGAAAAAGCCGCCATGCTGCCACAGGTTGGCCACCGACGCCTGCGGGCCCGCGTCGCCGGAAGCGAGCAGGTAGGCGCCGAAGACGATCATGCCGATGATGGCGACCACCTTGATGAGGGCGAACCAGAATTCCATTTCGCCGAAGGCTTTGACATTCAACAGACTGATGGCGTTGATGGCGCAAAAGAAGACCAGCGCCGAGACCCAGGTAGGAACGCCCGGCCACCAGTACTGCACGTAGATGCCGACGGCCGTCAGCTCGGCCATGCTGACCAGCACATACAGCACCCAGTAATTCCAGCCCGACAGGAAGCCGGGCAAGTGGCCGCAGTATTTGTCGGCAAAATAGCTGAAGGAGCCTGCGACGGGTTCATCGACCACCATCTCGCCCAGCTGGCGCATGATCAGGAAGGCGATGACGCCGGCGATGCCATAGCCCAGCAGCACTGAAGGGCCGGCCATCTTGATGGTTTGTGCGATGCCCAGAAACAGGCCGGTGCCGATGGCGCCGCCCAGGGCGATGAGCTGGATGTGACGGCTTTTCAGGCCGCGCTTGAGCTCTTGTGGTTCGGTATTCCCGACTGCCGTCATATGTTTTATCCTGTTTTTACGGGGCTGAGGTCGCTGATTCTAAAGCATGGGCGCGCAAAGCAGGAGCGAAATGCATGTTGCACTGCGGGGGCGCAAGAAAAGCCTTGCATCTTCGCCCAACGGCGCGCTAATCCACTGCCGCCCGCGACGGCGGCACGGTATCATGATGGCAAATTTTTGAGGAGCGTGTATGAATCTGGCGCAGCGCAGCCGTTTGCAAGGCATCAGCCTGGGCTTTTTGGCCGGCTATGTCGATACCCTGGGCTTTGTCGCCCTGTTTGGCCTGTTCACGGCCCATGTGACGGGCAACTTCGTGCTGATCGGCGCGGCGCTGGCCAACGCCACGCATGCCTCGATCGCCCTCAAGCTGCTGGCGTTTCCTGCGTTTGTCGTGGGCGTGGCGGCGGCGCGGCTTTTGAGCGTGGCGGCAGAGCGCCGCGGCGGACCGGCGCTGCGCCTGACGCTGCTGCTGGAGCTGGCGCTGCTGCTCGGTTGCATGGTGTCTGGCGTGCTGGCCGAACCGCTGGCGGCGGAGCCGGGCGCGTTGGCCACGACGGCCGGCCTGTTCGGCGCGGCGGCCATGGGTGCGCATAGCGCCATCAGCCGGCTGCTGCTGGCGCACCTGGCGCCCACGTCCATGATGACGGGCAATGTGACGCAGTTGGTGATCGATACGGTCGACGTGCTGCGCGGCGCGGCCGATGGCGCCACGCGCGAGCGCTGCGTCAAATTCTTCTGGCCCCTGCTGGGTTTTGCCGTGGGCGCCATCCTGGCCGCCTTTGCTTACCTGGCCGTGGGCTTTGCCGCGCTGGCCGTGCCGCTGGCCATCTTGCTGGTGCTCATTGCGCTAGAGCCGGCACGCTTGCCAGCTTAATCCTGCGCGCTCTGGCGCACCGCGACGATGGCCGGTTCGTACACGGCCAGAAACTCCGGCGGCAGGCGGCGCGCGCGGCCGCTGCTCAGTTCGATGCAGATCAATTCCCAGCGTCCGCGCACGACGGTGGCGCCGTCGTTGTCGCGGATCAGCTGGAAGCGCCGTTCCATGCTGGAGCGGCCGTCGCTGGCGCATAGCCAGGTGGCCAGCGTCAGTGCTTCGCCAGCCCTGGTAGGCAGCAGGTAGTCGTATTCGCCGCGGCGTATCGCCATGGCCCTGTCCAGGCGCCGGTAATCGTCCAGATCGAGCCCCAGGGTGGCCGAATGGTGCCAGGCGATATGCTCGCACCAGCGCACATACACGGCGTTGTTCGTATGCTGCAAGCCGTCGATGTCGGCCGCTTCTGGCGTGACGGGCAGGGTGTGGGCGTGCGGATAATCCCAGTTCAAGTGCGATCCTTTCGATACGGTGGCGGCTGATTGTACGTTCTTGCCGTGTTTTTTGTCTGCGGCGCACACGGGAAAAACACTGTTTTTCATGTTGATGTATGATGCATCATAATTTCAACATTTCAAAAACACGCATGAACCATCAATTCGACAGCCTCGTGCACGTCAACCTGGGCAAATCCGTGTACGCCATGCTGCGCGAAGCGCTGGCGGCCGGGCGCTACCAGCCGAACGACCGGCTGCGTATCCGCGAGCTGGCGCTGCAGCTGGGCACCAGCGTCACGCCCGTGCGCGACGCCATGCTGCAACTGGTGCAGGAAGAGGCGCTGGTGCTGCGCTCGCCGCGCGACTTCCGCGTGCCCGTGCTGGGCGTGGCGCGCTACCTGGAAATCCGCGCGCTGCGCCTGGAACTGGAAGGGCTGGGCGCGGCTGAAGCGGCGCTGCGCATCGACGACGCCACCCTGGCCGACCTGGAGCGCCTGCTGCAAGCGAATGAAGACGCCATCGCGCGGCACGACCTGGCGGCGGCCCTGCAATGCAACCAGGCGTTTCACCTGGGGCTGGCGCAGGCTGCCGGCATGCCGACATTAAAACGCTTCGTCGACCACCTGTGGATGCAGACGGCGCCCCTGATCGCCGCCGGCTACGCCAGCTTTTCGCCCGACATGCGGGTTGGCCACCACCACGCCATCATCAGCGCGCTGCGCCAGCGCGACAGCGCCGCCGCGCGGCGCGCCATCGAACAGGATATTCTCGACGGCGGGACGCAGATGCTGGCCTATGTCATGCGCCAGGAGCGCATCCACGCTGCAGGTATTGCAGAACAAAACGCAGAACAGGACAAGGAACAACATGACTGAACAAAAAACCGCCATCGTCACGGGCGCCAGCCGTGGCATCGGCCACGCCGTGGCCGAACGCTTCCGCAGCCTGGGCTGGAGGGTCATCACCGTTTCGCGCAGCCCGATTCCCGGTGGCTGCCCGCGCAGCCAGGAGCACAACACGCATGTGTGCATGGATTTGTCGGACCTGAGCCAGATCGGGCAGATGGTCGAGACCCTGCGCCCCATGCTGGGCGACTCGAAGCTGCACGCGCTGGTGAATAACGCAGGCGTGTCGCCAAAAGGGCCGGGAGGTTCGCGCGTCAATTCCCTGACCACCGACATGCAGACCTGGCAGGAAATGTACAACACGAATTTCTTTGCGCCGCTGGCCCTGACGCGGGGCTTTGCGCAGGAATTGTCGAACGCGCACGGCTCCGTCGTGAACCTGTGTTCGATTGCCGGCTACCGCGTGCACCCGTTCGCCGGCTCCGCCTACGCCAGCTCGAAGGCGGCCTTGGCGTCGCTGACGCGCGAAATGGCCAACGACATGGCGCCGCTGAACGTGCGCGTGAACGCGATTGCACCGGGCGAGATCGACACGGCGATCCTGTCGCCCGGTACCTCGCACATCGTTGACACGCAAATTCCCCTGCGCCGCCTGGGCACGACGGCCGAAGTGGCCGATCTGGTGGAGTTTTTATGCAGCGAGCGCGCCTCGTATATCACGGGCGCGGAAATTCCCATCGACGGCGGCCAGCGCATTTAAGGAAAATCATCAGCAAACATATCGGCATCGTCGGTTGTTCTGCCGAAGGCGCGGCCCTGTGCTACCGCACCATCTGCGAAGAGGGTGCGCATGCGCTGGGAGCATATGAACACCCGGAAGTGACGCTGCACACGCCGTCGCTGGCGCGCGCCGCCTGACTATTTATCCAGCTGCGTGTCCAGCTGCGCCTGCAGCGCGGCCACCACCAGCGCATGGTCGTCTGCCTGCGCCAGGCCGGAAACGGTGACCGTGCCGACCAGTCCCACGCCGCGTAGTAGCAGGGGGAACGCGCCGCCATGGCCCGCGTACTCGATGTCATCGAGGTATTTCACGTCTTCGAAGGTGCTGCCGCGGCTCTTATACGAGATGCCCATGTAGTAGGAGCTGCGGCAAAAGCGCTGCACCGTATTGTTCTTGCGGCGTATCCAGTCTGCCTGGTCCGCCGTGGCGCCCGTCATGGCGTGATGGAACAGCACCTGCCCATTGCGCGTGATGTTGACGGTGACGGCCTTGCCCCGCTTGCGCACTTCTTCGACGATCCACAGGCCTACGGCCAGCGCCGCGTCGTTGTCGAAGCGTTCGAATTGCAGGGATTCTTCCTGTTGCGCGAGGGTGTGCAGCAAATCGGCGTAATGATCCATCGTGGAGGCGGGCGGTAGTGGCTGGAAGCGCTACTGTAGCGCACCATGGGGCAGTCGCGCGCGCTTTTTCCACGCCGGGCCTACAATAGACGGCATGAACCTGTCCCTGTTTGCCGATGATGATTATGCCCGGCCCGGCCCGGCGCCGCTGGTTCCCGGCTCTTCCGCGTCGTTCCTGCTGCGCGGTTTTGCGCTGCCGTATCTGCACGAGATGCTGCCGGCATTGGACGCCATCGTGCTGGCGGCGCCCTTGCGCCACATGGCCACGCCGGGCGGCTTGCGCATGTCCGTGGCCATGAGCAATTGCGGCCCCCTGGGTTGGGTCACGGATGGGCGCGGCTACCGCTATGCGCGACTCGATCCTGCCAGCGGCCTTCCATGGCCGCCCATGCCGCCCGCGTTCCTGCGTCTGGCGCAGCAGGCGGCGCTGGCGGCCGGCTATCCGGGCTTCACGCCCGACGCCTGCCTGCTCAACCGTTATGCGCCCGGCGCGCGCATGGCGTTGCACCAGGACCGCGATGAGTGCGATTTTAATGCGCCCATCGTTTCCGTCTCGCTGGGCCTGCCCGCCATTTTCCTGTTCGGCGGCGCCGAGCGCGGTGACAAGGCGGCGCGCATCGCCCTGCTGCATGGCGACGTGGTGGTGTGGGGCGGCGCCGACCGCCTGCGCTTCCATGGCGTGGCACCCCTGAAGGAGGGGGAGCACGCGGTGCTGGGCACCCAGCGTATCAATTTGACATTTCGCAAGGCTGCCTGAGCCGGCGCCAGGACGTTCCCGGCTTGAGCATATCTTGCAGCTCGCTACCGAGACCCAGTACGACCAGCAGATGCATGGCCTAGCTTGCCATCGCGTGTCCCAGCGCCTGGACGAAAGCGAGATGGTTGCCGTCCGGGTCGGTGAGCATGATGGTGCGCACTTGCGCCGTCCTCGTCAGCGCACCGTGCGCCACGTTCAGCTGCTGCAAATGCGTGGCCAGCAGATCGATATCGTCGACGGCCAGCGTCACGGATCCGCCACCGGCGCGCTCGGGCTGTTGGTACAGCTGCAGCCCGCCGCCCCGGTCGAATTTCCATTCAGCGACTTCCGGCATGGGGCGGGTGTCGGCTTCCTTGTCCAGCAGGCTGGCATACCAGGCGCTCGATGCGCTCAGGTCGCGTACTGCCAGGCTGGCGATGGCGTTCAGGATGGGCATGAGGATACTCCTTGATCGAGGGCAGGTATCAGGATAGCGCCGGGACGCGCGCCGCTTCCGTGCGGGCGCGCACCTTGTCCTCTTTATATATGCAACTTGCTTGCAAATACGGGGAAACTTCTTCACTATATGCAATTGATTTGCATATTGAGGATGATCCCGAATGAAACGCGATGAGCAAAATATGTCCTTGCCCGATGTCGCCGCCAGTGGCAATACCGGCGAGCGCTTGCCACTGGAGTGGGTAGGCATGCAGGGTATTGCCTTGCCTTTGTGGCTGGAAGAGGGCGGTCACGCGCAGCAGGTACATGCCTGGGCCGACGTGCAAGTCGATTTGCCCGATCCGCACATCAAGGGCATCCACATGTCGCGCTTGTATCTGCTGCTCGATGCGTTTGCCGCCGCGCAGCCGCTCGATCCAGGCGCGCTGGCCGCTGTGTTGCGGCGCATGGTGGACAGTCACGCCGATTGCGGCAGCACGCAGGCGCGCATGGCGCTGGCGTTTCCCGTGCTGCGGCGCCAGCCGGCACTGTTGACGGCGGGACTGTCGGGCTGGAAATCGTATCCCGTGCGCCTGCAGGCCAGTTGCTCCCCGCAGGGCTTTGTCCTTTCACTGACGGTGGAGATCGGCTATTCGTCGACCTGTCCATGTTCGGCGGCGCTGTCGCGGCAGTTGCTGGCCGAGGCCTTTGCGGCGCAGTTCGGCAGCGGAAGCGTCGACGCCACTGCCGCGCGCGCCTGGCTGCGGGAACAGGCCAGCCTGGCCACGCCGCATAGCCAGCGCAGCACGGCGACGGTCACCGTGGCATTGACAGAACAGGCGGAATTGGACCTGTTTCCCCTGATTGACCTGGTGGAAGCCGCGCTGGCGACGCCGCTGCAGACGGCCGTGAAACGGGCCGATGAGCAGGCGTTCGCGCGCTTAAATGGTGCTAACCTGATGTATGTGGAGGACGCGGCCCGGCGCGTGCAGGCGGCGCTGGTGCCACATTATGCGCAGGCGCGTGTTACCGTTCGGCATATGGAAAGCCTGCACCCGCACGATGCCGTGGCGCAGGCGGGCCAGCTTGCCCGCATTTTTAAGTAATCGACCCTGGAGGAAGACAGCATGCCGGAGAAAATTGCGCAGGAGCCTGGCGAAGGCAGCCTGGAAGAGGAACTGGAGCGCGAACGGCGCGAACATGCGCTGATCGACGAGGAAAAGCTGGGCATGGACGAGCTTGAAGAGGAGCACCTGAAGCGGGAGCGCCAACCGGGCGCGCCGGCAGGGCATTAGCGCGCATGCACTGCATCAGCGCTGGCATCGCGCCGCGCTGCCCGGTACAATTTCGCTTTGTCCTGCTCCCCCAACCCCGGAGGCCCATGAAATATCGCGCATTTTTCCCGTTCATCCTCGGCCTGACAGGCGCCGTCCTGACCGCCTCGCCAGCCCAGGCCGCCACCATCTGCACCGCCATGGCCGATGCCAGGACGGGCGCCGTCTTGTTGCAAGAGGGTAATTGCATCGACCGCGTCACCCCCGCATCCACCTTCAAGATCGCGCTCAGCCTGATGGGCTATGACGCCGGTTTCCTCAAGGATGAGCACAAGCCGACCCTGCCATATCGCCAGGGCTATGTGGACTGGGGCGGCGACGCCTGGCGCCAGGATACGGACCCGTCGCGCTGGATGCAATATTCCGTCGTCTGGTATTCGCAGCAGATCACGCAGGCACTGGGGGCCGAGCGCTTCCAGAAATACGCCAGAGCTTTGCGCTATGGCAATGCGGATGTCTCGGGCGACCCGGGCAAGGAGAATAGCCTGGAGCGCTCGTGGATCAGTTCTTCGCTGAAGATATCTCCGCTGGAACAGCTGGGCTTTTTGCGCAAACTGGTCAATTACCAGCTGCCCGTGAGCAAGCAGGCGATGCAGGAAACGCAGCGCCTGACGCGCCTGGCGGACGTGGATGGCTGGCAAGTGCATGGCAAGACGGGCGCGGCCTTCCCGCGCAAGGCCGACGGCAGCTTTGACGAAGCGCACGGCTATGGCTGGTTCGTGGGCTGGGCCAGCAAGGGCGAGCGCAGCATCGTCTTTGCGCGCCTGGTACAGGACGAGCAAAAAGGCCTGCCGTCGGCGGGACTGCGCACGCGCGACGCCATGCTGAAAGAATTGCCGGCCCTGCTGGAGCAGGCGCAGAAGTGACGGCCAGCATCGTCGCCGCCACCTTCATCGCGACCGAGGGCGACTATCTGGAAGCCATCATCGAAGTGGACGGCCAGCGCCTGCACGTGATGGACGAGTTCGGTGGCGCGCAGATGGCCGCCGGCACGCAAGTTCAGCTCGAACTGTCGCCCATGCCCAGCGAGCGTGACGACTGGGACACCATCTTTCGCGCCAATCCTGGCCGGGAGCAGGGGTTGCGCCGGCTTGACGGCTGGCGCTACCTGGCGCTGGGCGTCGTCGTCAGCGTCGACCCCGTCATCTGCGACTGTGGCCTGCTGCAGCTGGAAAATCCGTTCACAACGCATGACGCGCGCTGCGTGGGCGCGTATGTCGGCGTGACATTGGCGCGCCTGGATGCTTGCCTGGCGTAAAATCCGGCCCGCTTTGGTGCCCGCCCTATATACTTGCTGAAACGGATCATCCGGCATCAGACAAGGTTACAAGCATGGCATCAGGCATGGAGCAGTTTCAGGAAAAAGCACGGCAGGCGTTGATACAGGCGCGCGCGCAGGTCGTTCGCGTGGCGGGCGTGGCGTGGGCAAAGGCCGTAGCGCTGTACCGGCGCGGTCATGCGCATTTGATGACTTTGCCGCCTGTGCGGCGCGCGCTGGTGCTGGGTTTATGGTCTTTCCTGGCGGTACTGGCCTTGGTGACGCTGTACATGCTGTTGCTGATCCCCTTGACGCCCAGCATCCACGACTTGCGCCAGGCGCGCGCGGCCGCACCGAGCACCATGGTCAGCGCCGATGGCAAGGAACTGGTGCGTTTCGACCAGGGCTTGCAGGAACGGGTCACGTTAAAACAGATTTCACCGAACGTGATCAGCGCGCTGATCTCGACGGAAGATCACCGTTTCTACGCACACCACGGCATCGACTTCACGCGCACGGCCGGCGCCATCCTGCACACGGCCGGAGGCAATCCTCAGGGTGGTTCCACCATCACGCAGCAGCTGGCGCGCAATATGTTTCCAGAGGAAATTGGCCGCTCGCGCAACCTGAACCGCAAGCTGAAGGAGCTGATCACGGCCCTGAAGATCGAGGCTACCTACAGCAAGACGGAAATCCTGGAAGCCTACCTGAACACCGTGCCTTTCCTGTACAACACCTACGGCATCGAAATGGCGGCCCGCACGTATTTCGACAAGCCCGCGTCGCGCCTCGATATCCTGGAAAGCGCCACCCTGGTCGGCATGCTCAAGGGCACGAATTACTACAACCCCGTCGGCAACCCGGAACGCTCGCTGCAGCGGCGCAACGTGGTGCTGGGCCAGATGCGCAAGCATGACGTCATCGACGAGGCGCGTTACAAGCAGTTAATCAAGCGTCCGCTGCGCCTGCATTTCGAGCGCCAGAGCGAGCGCGCGCAGTCGGACAGCCATTTCACCGCCTATGTGCGCAAGTGGCTGATCGACTGGGCCGACGAGAACGATTACAACCTGGAACTGGACGCCCTGGTAGTGCACACCACGCTCGATCACGATTTGCAGCAGGCGGCCGAGCGCGCCGTCGAGCGCCAGGCCAACGCCTTGCAGGCCATCGCCGATGTGGAATGGAGCCGCGCCGGCGTGCCTTCGTCCACTTCGACGGGCATGTACGCAGGCATGCAGGCCGGCAGCGTGCCGTTCGATTATTTCTGGAAATCGCATCCGGCCCTGCTGGACGCTTTCGTGCGCGAGTCGGGTGACTACCGCAAGCTGACGGCCGCCGGTAGCACGCCGGATGGCGCGCTGGCGCAGCTGAAGGGCGACCGCGCCTTCATGGCGGCCCTGCGCAAGTCGAAGACGCGCCTGGAAGCAGGCTTTGCGGCCATGGACCCGGCCACGGGCGCCGTGCGCGCCTGGGTGGGCAGCCGCGACTTTGCGCGCGAACAATTCGACCATGTATCGCAGGCGGCGCGCCAGCCCGGCTCCACCTTCAAGCCCATCGTATATGGCGCGGCGCTGGAAAAGGGGCTAAGCCCTGAGCACGTCTACCGCGATGAAGTGATGGATATCAAGGCGGCCGACGGCACCAAATGGCGCCCGACGGACATGAGCGGCACCACGGGGCGCGACATGACCATGCGCGACGGTCTCGTGTACTCGAAAAACACGATCACGGCGCAAGTGATGCAGGACGTGGGCTTGCCGCCGATCATCAAGCTGGCGCGCGCGCTGGGCATCCGCGACAGCAAGCTGGAAAAAGTGCCGTCGCTGGCGCTGGGCACCAGTCCCGTTACCTTGCTGGAAATGGTCAACGCTTACGCCAGCATCGCGGCCCAGGGCGAAGCGCGCCTGCCGTTCGTCGTCACGCACATCACGGACCGCGAAGGCAAGGTCATCGCCCGTTTCGGCGAAGACAAGCCCCAGCGCGCCATGCAGGCGGCATCGGCAGCGACCCTGACAGACATGATGCGCGGCGTGATCGACCGCGGCACGGGCACGGCCATCCGCAGCCGCTTCGGCATCCGCTCCGACGTAGCCGGCAAGAGCGGCACCACGCAAAACAATGCGGATGGCTGGTTTATTTTGATGCACCCGGAACTGGTGGGCGGCGCCTGGGTGGGTTTCAACGATGCACGCGTCACCATGCGCAGCAATTACTGGGGCCAGGGCGGCCACAATGCCGTGCTGGTGGTGGGCGACTTCTTCAAGACGGCGCTCGACACGGGCAAGCTGTCGCGCGACGCCATCTTCCCCGGCGGCAAGCCGCCACCGCCGCTGCGCCATGTGGAGCCGGTCGAGGCGCCACAGGACGAACCGGTGGAAGAGCCGGGCAACTTGCTGCAGGAAGGCGCGCCGCCTGCGCCGCTGGCCATGCCAGCCGAAGGCGAGGGCGGGCAGGAGTCGCATGGCAAGGCGGTGCAGGAGCCGGTTCCCGCGCCTGCACCGGCGCCGCAACCGGCAGCGGTGCCGGCGCCGCAAGGATAAGCGCCGCCACCACGAATTCAACCATTACTAAGAATAATCATGACCTCACGCAAGCCCACACTGCGCCTGATACTCGGCGACCAGCTCAATGCGCAGCATCGCTGGTTTACCGAAGTCGATGACGCCACTATCTATGTCATGATGGAGGTAAGGCAGGAAACGGATTATGTGCTGCATCATGCGCAGAAAATCCTGGCGATCTTCGCCGCCATGCGTGATCTGGCGCGCCAGCTGCGCCAGCTTGGCCACAGCGTGCATTACATCGCCATCGACGACGTGGAAAGCACGCGGACGATACCGGAGAATATCGAAGCGCTGATTCGCCACTTTGACGCCGGCGCCTTCGAGTATCAGGCACCGGACGAATGGCGCCTTGACCAGCAGCTGTATCAGGCGGGAAGACGCTCGGCCATCCCCTGGCTGATGGTCGACAGCGACCATTTTTATACGGCCCGCCACGAGGCCGCCGATATTTTCGCCGGACGCAAGCAATGGCTGATGGAGTTTTTCTACCGCCAGATGCGCAGCACGCACCAGGTGTTGATGGAAGACGCGAAAAAACCCGTCGGCGGCCAATGGAACTTCGATCACGATAACCGCAAGCCCTGGCGCGGTACGCCCGCCGAGCCGCAGGATCCGCGCACCGTGCATGACCATTCCCTATTGTGGCAAAGCATCGTCGCCGCAGGCGTAAAAAGCTTCGGCGCACCGCATGCAGAGCGGCTGGCGTGGGCGCTGAACCGGGATGAGGCACTGCAGCAGCTCGATGCCTTCATCGAGCGGGCCTTGCCGCATTTTGGCGATTTCCAGGATGCGATGAGCGTCAAAGCCTGGCGCTTGTTTCACTCCCTGCTATCGTTCGCGCTGAATGTGAAAATGCTGAACCCGCGCGAAGTCGTCGCGAAGGCGCAGGCGGCTTATCACGCCGGCCACGCCCCTTTGGCGGCGGTCGAGGGATTCATCCGCCAGATACTGGGATGGCGCGAATATGTGCGTGGTGTTTACTGGGCGCATATGCCCGGCTATGCCGAGAAGAACTTTTTTGGCCACACGCGTCCGCTGCCTTCATGGTTCTGGGATGGCAAGACGAAGATGCATTGCCTGTCGCAGGCGATTACCCAGTCGCTGGAACAGGCGCATGCGCATCACATCCAGCGCCTGATGGTGATCGGCAATTTCGCGCTGTTGGCCGGCCTCGATCCGGCCAGGGTGCATGGCTGGTACCTGGGCATTTATATCGATGCCTTCGAGTGGGTGGAGCTGCCCAACACCGTTGGCATGAGCCAGTTCGCCGATGGCGGCTTGCTGGCCACCAAGCCGTATGTCTCCAGCGCAGCGTATATCGACCGCATGGGCGATTATTGCAAAGGTTGCCATTACGATAAAAAGGCGCGCGTCGGCGAGCGCGCCTGCCCCTTCAATGCCCTGTACTGGGATTTTTTCCATCGCAATGCAGACACCCTGGAACGCAATCCCCGCATAGGCATGGCGTATCGCCAGCTGGAGAAAATGGACGCGGCGACGATCACGGCTTTCCGGCAGCAGGCGGCCACGATGCTGGCCAGGCTCGATTCCCTGTAACACAGGGCAATCTGGCCCGAGATACCGTTAGACGGTATTGCGCCGCAAGCCCGCTTCCCGCACGAATACTTGCAGCGCTGGCATGGTTTGCCGGTGCAGCGCTTTCAATTGCGCTTGCAGTTTGGGCGTGATGGCCAGACTGCCGTCCGCTTGCTGGCGCACGGGCAGGCCCAGCGCCTGTGCCATTTCCACCGGGTAATTCGTGAAGTCGCCGTACGGGCGCTTGCCGTCGACGGACGGGGTGGGCCAGTAGCCTTCGGCCAGGTAATCTTCCGCGCCCATGCCCAGCATTTCCAGCGTCATCCACGACTGCTGCCGCAGCAGCGTCAGATGCCGGGCAGTCAAGGTGAAGGGCGCCTTGCCGTTGGCATAGCTGCCCGGTTTCAGGTCGGCCATCTGCACGAAGTGGGGCAGCAGCAGCGCCGCTTCCATCAGGCGCTGCGCGGCCAGTGCCGCATCTTTGCTGGCGATCGCTTGCATGGCCAGCGCCAGGGTATCGTCTTTGCCCAGCGGGTACGCCGGATTGAGCATGGGTGCGCCGCTTTCCACGGGCGACCAGCCGATGTTGAAACGCCGTATCAGCGCAAGGTGGTGCACATTGAGCACCTTGGGCAGCGGCGCGTCGAGGGTGGCAAGGATGCGCTGGTGCACGGCGTGGGGCAGGCCGCCGTCGGCCGCGCGCGCGAGCACGGGCGAGCACAGCAGGGCACCGGCGAGGCGCAGCAGCTGGCGCCGCATGGGTTGGATCAGGTGTGACATCATGGTGCCGTCAAGTCCTGGCGCTGGAATTCGATGCGGTTTTCCCGGTAGTCCCACTTGGTGTAGGGCCCGAACACGCGCCGGTTTTCCTTGCTGTCGGCATTCGACTGCTCGCGCTTCATGCGCCGCACGAGGGCGGTGTCGACGAGTGGCGCGGTTGTCGTGCCG
Source organism: Janthinobacterium pasteuri (assembly GCF_051380775.1). Taxonomy (NCBI): domain Bacteria; kingdom Pseudomonadati; phylum Pseudomonadota; class Betaproteobacteria; order Burkholderiales; family Oxalobacteraceae; genus Janthinobacterium; species Janthinobacterium pasteuri. The sequence continues at coordinate 85,789 of NZ_JBNYXS010000007.1, forward strand.
AACACTTCGTGGCGCACGCTTTGCTTGGCGTCGGCGCCGCGCGAAATGATGGTGAGCTTGCGCGAGGCGGGATCGAAGTACAGGCGCATGGCGAAGGTGTTCATATCCTGCAGATACAGGCCATCGTCGCGCCACTGGGCATGGAAATAATCGCCGCAGACGGCCTTCGGCTCGCGTTTCCATTCGCAGGCGAGCAGGATCAACAGGTGATGGTCATCGAGCTGTTTGATTGAAACACGGGCCTTGGAATAGCCCCAGTTGCTGGGCGGCACGGTTGTCGACGAGAGCAAGTTGTATTCGCCCACGAGATTGGGCATGGGCGCTTGTGCCGAGGCGCCGGTGCAAATGGTGAAGGCGGCCGCCGCAAGGGCGCCGTGTATCCAGGAAAAGGGGGTCATGATGGTGCCATAAAAAAAAGTTGCCATATTATAAGTGACAACTTTCTTTGGAGAACGCGCGATTGAACGCTGCCGTGCGCGTTACTTCAGCTTGCTCAACTCAGCCACGTCGATCTTGACGACCTTGTCGCCCACGGCGGCCACCAGCGCCTTGAAGTGGGACGTCGCATAGTGCGCCGTCAGCGCGTCCTGGTCGGTCCATTCTTCCAGCATGATGAAGCGCGTGGGGATCTTGTTGTCGAGGTGCAATTCGTAGCGCAGGCAGGCGCTTTCTGCCCGGCTGGGTAGTACGACGGCTTCCAGGGCGGCGCGCACGGCGTCGATATGGTCAGCTTGGGCATCGATGGTGGCGACGACGATCAGGGTCATGGTGGTCCTTGTAAAGTGGTGGGGCCGATGCAGCTTAGCGTAGTTTGCCCATTCTTGCCCGCCATGCCCGGTCAGGCTGCGCCGAGCTGTATCACGGCCAGCATGTCATTGCCATCGGCATCCAAGCATTTTTCCACGAAACCCATGCTGGCATAGAACTGTTTCGCGTTGGCATTGCCGGGCTTGTAGCAGATTTCGATGCTGCGCGCGTCCGGGCGGGCGCGGATTTCCGCCAGCGCCAGGGCGAGGGCAACCCTGCCATACCCTTGTCCCTGGCGCCGGTGATCGATCATGAAGCGCCAGATCTGGTAGTGGCCGGGCGGATCTTCGTCGTCGGGCGAGACGAACATCAGGAAACCGATCACCTCTTCATCGCCATACACGGCGCGCGTATGCATCGTGGCGCGATAGAAACTCGCTTGCGCGATGGAATAGTCGTTGCTGGCCAGATAGTCGCGTTGCTGTGGCAGCAAAGGCAGTTCGCTGATGATGTCAAAATTGTCGGCGGTGACGGGGCGCAGGCTGATGAGCATGTTCAATCAATGGAGTGTAAGGGCAAGGCTTGCCAGTATGGAGAAAAATTACTTAATAGGCAATGTTGTGGCGTCGCCAGCCCCAAACAACTGCGCCATCGTCTGGCGCAGCCAGCGGTTCGACGCATCTTCATGGTAGCGCTCGTGCCAGTGCTGCTTGACTGAAAAGCTGGGCAGTTGCACGGGCAGGGGCAGGATGCGGAACGCTTCGTGGTCCTGCATTTGCAGCGCGTAGCGGTACGGTACCGTGACGATGTACTGGGTTTCGGCGACGATGCGCGATACACCGAGAAAGCTTGGCAGTTTCAGCACGATGCGCCGCTGCACGCCAGCCGCCGCCAGCACCTTTTCCACGATGGAATGTCCCGTGCCCGAGCTTTTCACTTCGATATGCCCCTCCTGCATGAATTGTTCGACTGTGATGCTGTCGCGGATGCGCGGGTGGCTGCTGGACACCAGGCAGACAAAGTGCTGCTCGAACAGTTTCTGCTGATAAAACCCCGATTCCAGGTGCGGCATGAAGCCCACGGCCAGGTCCACTTCGCCCCCTTCCAGGCGCTCGGGCGTGTCGGTGGCGATCTTCGACACGTCCAGGGTGATGCCGGGGCCGATCTGCTGCAGATGGTTAAGCAGTGTGGGCAGCAGCACGATTTCACTGATGTCCGTCATGCAGATGGCAAATTCGCGCGTGCTGGCGGCCGGGTCGAACACGGGCTGGTCGGCCAGCGCGTGCTGCCAGGCGGCAATCGCGGCGCGCACGTCCTGCACGGCGTTCTGCGCGCGCGGCGTCGGCTCCATGCCTTTCGAGGTGCGCGCGAACAGGCGGTCGCCGAAATGCGTGCGTAATTTCCCCAGGCCGATGCTGACCGTCGACTGTGGCAAGCCCAGGTTTTCCGCCGCGCGCGTCACATTGCGGCTTTTATAGATCTCGTCAAAGATGAACAGCAGTTCGATATCGAAGCGCGACATGGGAAGCCTTCCTACCATTATTTAAAAACGTGATTGTTGCTATTGTATTCCATTGCTTTACCAAATATTGACCTGTCGGCACACTGCTTGTCATACCAAGAGCACGTCAAACGTGCATCGCACAAGCACACAGATCAATTGGAGGAAAGAAATGGAAGCACCCCACAAACCGTCGGTCTTGATCGGCGGCGGCGGCATCGGCGGCATGGCCGCCGCCCTGTCCCTGTCGCGCCTCGGGCTGGCCGTCACCGTGCTGGAACAGGCATCGACCCTGGGCGAGATCGGCGCCGGCATCCAGCTGGCGCCCAACGCCTTCGCCGCGCTGGACGCGCTGGGCGTGGGCCAACGCACGCGTGCCAAGGCCGTCTTCACGGAACGCCTGGTGATGATGGATGCCGTCGATGCCGCCGAAGTGGGCACCTTCGTCGTCGATGCGGCCTTTCGTGCACGCTTCAGCAATCCCTACGCCGTGATTCACCGGGCCGATATCCATGGCGCCATCCTCGACGCGGTGCGTACCTCGCCGCTGATCACGTTTGTGACGTCGTCGCAGGTGACGGACGTGGTGGAAGACGACACGGGCGTCACCGTGGTCGATGCGGCGGGGCGCAGTTTCCGCGCCGATGTGCTGATCGGCTGCGATGGCGTCAAGTCCGTGATCCGCGAGCGCATCGTGGGCGATGCCGTGCGCGTTTCCGGCCACGTGGTCTACCGCGCCGTGGTGCCTGCCGCCGACATGCCGGCCAACTTGCGCTGGAACGCGCCCGTCGTCTGGGCCGGGCCGAACTGCCATCTCGTGCATTACCCGCTGCGCAATGGAGAGCAATACAACCTGGTGGTGACTTTCCACAGCCGCGACCAGGAGGCGTGGAGCGTCACGGACGGCAGCAAGGAAGAAGTGCTGTCCTACTTCGACGGTGTCCACGCGCAGCCGCGCCAGCTGCTGCACAAGCCCACATCGTGGAAACGCTGGAGCACGGCCGACCGCGACCCCGTCGCCAACTGGAGCACGAAGCGCATGACCTTGCTGGGCGACTCGGCCCACCCGATGCTGCAATACCTGGCGCAGGGCGCCTGCATGGCGCTGGAAGATGCCGTGACCCTGGGCGAGGCCGTGCGCGCCTGCGATTTCGACATGGCCGCCGCCTTCCAGCTGTATCAGACCTCGCGCATCGCCCGCACCGCGCGCGTCGTGCTGTCGGCGCGCGAAATGGGCCGTCTGTATCACGCCAAAGGCGTCGAACGCCTGGTACGTAACGACCTGTGGCGCGGCCGCACGCCCGCGCAATTCTATGAGGCGCTGGCCTGGCTGTATGGCTGGACGGCGCAAACCTGCCTGGCCACCACCGAGAAGGACGCAGCATGACTTCCCATCAAACGCCCGAACGCGAGGCCTTGTATGCAGCCCTGAGCGGCATGCATCTGTCGCCGCTGTGGCAATCCCTGCACACCCTCGTGCCGCCCCATCCGACGGCGCCATATGCCCCCGCCCTGTGGCGCTATGCCGATATCGCACCGCAGCTGGCGCGTGCCGGCGAAGTGATTACGGCCCACGAAGCCGTGCGCAGAGTCCTGGTGCTGGAAAACCCGGCCTTGCCGGGCCGCTCGTCGATTACGCAATCGCTGTACGCGGGCTTGCAGCTGATTTTACCCGGAGAAGTGGCGCCGTCGCACCGTCACAGCCAGTCGGCGCTGCGCTTTGTCGTGAGCGGGCAGGGCGCCTACACAACCGTGGCGGGCGAACGCACCACCATGCACCCGGGGGATTTCATCATTACTCCCTCGTGGACCTGGCATGACCATGGCAACCTGGGTGTCGATGGCGTCTGCGAGCCTGTCGTCTGGCTCGATGGCCTCGACATTCCCATGCTGCGCTATTTCGATTCCGGTTTCGCGGAAAACGATACGCAAGACAGCCAGGCGGTCACTCGCCCGGAAGGCCAGAGCTTCGCCCGCTACGGCTACAACATGGCGCCCGTCAAGTCGCTGCACCAGGGCGCCACCTCGCCCATCTTCAACTATCCGTATGCCCGTTCGCGCGAAGCGCTGGACCTGCTGTCGCGCACGGACGCCATCGATGACTGGCATGGCTACAAGCTGCGTTATACGAACCCGCTGACGGGCGGCTCGCCCATGCCCACCATGGCCACCTTCATGCAGCTGCTGCCCAAAGGGTTTGCAGGCAAGCGCGCGCGCAGCACCGACGGCACGGTCTACAGCGTGGTCGAAGGCTGCGGCAAGGTGACGATCGGCGAGCAGGTATTCGACTTCGCCCCGCGCGACACCTTCGTCGTGCCTTCATGGGCCGCCGTTTCCTTCGATTGCTCGCAGGAAGACGTGGTGCTGTTCAGTTTTTCCGACCGCCCCGTGCAGCAAGCGATGGGCGTGCTGCGCGAGCAGTTTTTGACCGATTGATTTTTCAGACAGGACTTTGACATGACCAACTTCATCTTCCCCCCCCAAGCCATCGCCGGCCTGCCCATCCTTGGCACCGACAGCCAGTTTCCCGTGCGCCGCATCTATTGCGTCGGCCGCAACTACGCCGCCCATGCACGCGAAATGGGTTTTGACCCGGACCGCGAACCGCCATTCTTCTTTTGCAAACCGAACGACGACCAATCCGTCGTGCCCGTGCCGCCCGGCGTGACGGCCACGGTGCCGTATCCGGCGCAGACGTCGAACTACCACCACGAGATTGAGCTGGTGGTCGCCATCGGCAAGGGCGGCAGCAATATCGCACTGGCCGATGCGGCGTCGCACATCTTCGGCTACGGCGTGGGCCTGGACATGACGCGGCGCGACCTGCAGATGCGCATGCGCGAGCAGGGACGTCCGTGGGAAATCGGCAAGGCATTCGACTATTCGGCGCCCATTGGCGCGCTCACGCCGATCGCGGCGTCCGGCGAGATCACCACGGGCGCCATCGTGCTGGAAGTCGACGGCAAGGTCGTGCAGACGAGCGATTTGACGCACCTGATCTGGTCCGTCAATGAAGTCATTGCCAATCTGTCGACCCTGTTCGCGCTGCAGCCGGGCGACATCATCATGACGGGCACGCCCGAAGGCGTGGGTGCCGTCACCAGCGGGCAAACCATGGAGGCGCGCATCGCTGGTTTGACGCCGATCACCGTCGCCGTGCAATAAACATCCCCGGGCCAGTGCGGCACAGATCGCGCAGCCCGGTAATGCCACCAACAAGAATGGAGACAGCATGAATAGCAATGCCAGCACCGACGTCCAGCACTTCCTCGACAGTCACCCGTTTTCCCGCTACCAGAAGCTGATCCTCTGGCTATGCTTTTTGATCGTCGCCATCGACGGCTTCGACACGGCCTCGATCGGTTTCATCGCGCCCGCCATCCGCGCCGAATGGGGCTTGACCCCCGCCGCGCTGGCGCCCCTGTTCGGCGCCGGCCTGTTTGGCCTGATGGCCGGCTCGTTCCTGTTCGGCCCCCTGGCGGACCGCTATGGCCGCCGTCCCGTGCTGATCGTCTCCGTGGCGTTTTTTGGCGCGGCCAGCCTGCTGTCTGCCTGGTCGACGGATCTGACCATGCTGCTGGCGCTGCGCTTTTTCACGGGGCTGGGCCTGGGTGGCGCCATGCCGACGTCGGTCACCATGACGTCCGAATACTGCCCGCAGCAGCGCCGTTCCGGCCTGGTGACCATGATGTTTTGCGGCTTTACCATCGGCTCCGCGCTGGGCGGCCTGGCTTCGGCGCAGCTGCTGCACCTGATCGGCTGGCGCGGCGTGCTGATGCTGGGCGGCGCCTTGCCCCTGCTGCTAGTGCCAGTGTTGCTGCTGGCGCTGCCCGAATCCCTGCGCTGGCTGGTATTGAAAGGGCGCGATGGGAGCGAAACGATCATGCGCCGCATCGCACCCACCCTGGCCAGCCTGCCGCGCCTCGTGGTCAGCGACAAAAAACTTGCCGGTTCACCCATGGCGGAACTGTTTCGTCCCGGCGTGATTGGCGGCACCTTGCTGCTGTGGTCCACATTCTTCATGAGCCTGCTCATCATCTATCTGCTCTCGAGCTGGATGCCAACTTTGCTTAACGGCAATGGCCTGTCCCTGTCGAACGCCTCGCTGGTGACGATGATGTTCCAGGTGGGCGGCACGGTGGGCGCCATCTTGCTGGGCCGCTGGATGGACCGCTACAGCCCCCATAAAGTGCTAAGCATCGCCTACCTGGCGGCCGCCGGCTGCATCGTCGTCGTGGCCCTGTCGGGCAGCAGCCTGGCCTTGCTGGTGCTGGCCGTCTTCGGCGTGGGCTTTGGCGTGAGCGGATCGCAAGTGGGCGCCAATGCGCTGGCCGCCGCGTTCTACCCTACGTCGAGCCGCGCCACGGGTGTCAGCTGGGCCGCCGCCGTGGGCCGCAGCGGCTCTGTGCTCGGTTCCATGGCCGGTGGCCTGATGCTGACCCTGAAACTCGATAATGAAACCATCTTCTTTTTGCTGGCTATTCCCGCCGTGCTGGCTTCCCTGGCCTTGCTGGCCATGGGGCGTTTGATGCGCGTCAGGAGTCGCTGTGTCGCCGTTCCAGCCACCCTGACTGAAAGTACCGTATGAAACTGCATGGCTATTACCGCAGCTCCGCGTCCTACCGCGTGCGCATCGCGCTGAACCTGAAACACCTGCACGCCGACACGGCCTATGTGCACCTGAGCCGCAATGGCGGCGAGCAGTTCACGCCGGCATTTTCCAGCCTGAATCCGCAGCAGTTGCTGCCCGTGCTGGAGGACGGCGGCGCGGTGCTGACGCAATCGCTGGCCATTATCGAGTACCTGGACGAGACACAGGCGGGGCAAAAACTCCTGCCGGCCGACGCGCCGGGCCGCGCCCGCGTGCGCCAGCTGGCCATGGTCTGCGCCTGCGACATCCACCCGCTGAACAACCTGCGCGTGCTCAATTACCTGACGGGGCCTTTGGCCCTGTCGCAGGAACAGAAGAATGCGTGGTACCAGCACTGGACCAATCTGGGCCTGGGCGCGCTGGAAGCCGCACTGGCGAGCAGCGTGCACACGGGCCTGTTCTGCCATGGCGACACGCCGACCCTTGCCGATTGCTGCCTGGTGCCGCAGGTCTACAACGCGCGGCGCTTCCAGTGCGACCTGGCGCCGTATCCGACGATCCTGCGCATCGTCGCGCATTGCGAGGCGCTGCCGGCTTTTCAGCAGGCGCACCCCGATGTGCAGCCAGACGCCGAATAAAAACCACAAAAAACGGAGACAAGCATGAGAAAAATCAACGCCATCAGCATGGCGCTGCTGGGCGCGTGCGCCCACGGCGTGTGCACCAGCGCCCACGCGCAAAGCAGCGTTACCCTGTACGGAGTGCTCGACAGCTCCGTGGCCTACACGACGAATGCCAACGCGGCCGGCGACAGCGTCACCAAGATGCCCACCTTGACGGGTTCATTGCCATCGCGCTTCGGCCTTAAGGGCGTGGAAGACCTGGGCGGCGGCTGGCAAGCGATCTTTGCGCTGGAATCGGGCTTCGGCGTCGATACGGGCATCGCGGGGCAGGGCGGGAGATTGTTCGGCCGCCAGTCGTACGTGGGCTTGAAGGGGCGCTATGGCAGCGTGATGCTGGGGCGGCAAATGAATATGTCGTTCTGGGCCACGCAAAAGTCCGACATCATGGGCCCGGCCCTGTTTTCCATCAGCAGCCTCGATCTGTACCTGCCAAATGCACGCAGCGACAATGCCATCGGCTACCTGGGTACGTTTTCTGATGTGACGGTGGGCGCCACCTACAGCCTGGGGCGCGATGTCTCGGCTGCGGGCGGGCCGGCGGCCACGGGCTGCGCGGGCGAAGTGGCGGGAAATGCAAAGGCTTGCCGCCAAATCACGGCCTTGCTGGGCTATGACACGGGCCGCTACGGCGCCACGGTGTCGTACGACATCATGTACGGCAACGCGGGCGCGGCCAACGGCCTCACGTCGAGCCGCAACTTCGACCGCCGCGTGATCGCCAGCGCCTATGCCATGGTCGACCGGCTGAAAATCGGCGGCGGCATCATCGACCGCACCATCCACGCCGCCACGGGACAAGTCGACTCGCAACTGCTGTATGTGGGTGCCGCCTGGCCGGTCGCCCCCGCGCTGGTCCTCGATGGACAGCTCGCCAGACTGGCCGTCAAGCACAGCCCGAACGATGCCACCCTGGCCACCGTGCGCCTGACCTATCATTTATCCAAACGCATGGCCATCTACAGCGCCATCGGCCGCATGGACAACGATGGCGCTGCCGCCGTGGCGTTGGACGCAGGAGGCACCGTGGGCGCGGGGCGCACGCAGAATGGCGTGATGGCGGGGATGCGCCACTTCTTCTGACGTAGTCCTATGAGCTGCCTTGCATGTCGTGGCGGTAGCGCGCCGGCGGCAGCTCGAACTGGGTCTTGAAAAAGCGGGTGAATGCGCTTTGCGAGGAAAAGCCCAGGCGCTCGCTGATTTCCACCACGCTCAGGTTCGTTTCGCGCAGCAGGCGGCGCGATTCTCGGCTCTTGGCGCGCAATTCCAGCGCGCGGAACGAGGTCTGCTCCTGCTGCAACTGGCGCTGCAAGGTCCAGCGGTTCATCGCCAGGCCGTCGCACAGGGCCGGCAGCAGCGAGGCGCCGTCGGCGTCGGCCTGCTGGCCCAGCAAATCGATGATGGCTTGCTCCACGCGGGCCGAAAACAGCTGCGCCCCCTGCAGTTTCTGCAATTGCCCCTGCGCATGGCGCAGCGCGTGCGGCGCCAGCATGGCGTTGAACTGGGCGAAAGGCCGGTCCAGCGCCGGTGCGTCGAATGTCAATGTATTGCGCGCCTGGCCAAAGGTGGCGCTGGCGCCGAAACACTCGGAAATGGCTGTCGCAAACCACGGTGCCTTGCCCCGGAAGCTGGCATGGAAGGTGGTGGCTGCGCCCCCGTCGTAAGCGCGCGCTACCAGCGACAACATGCGGAAATTGGCCAGCGCCTGCATGGCCCCCCCCATGGGGCAAAACTCGGACAGGTATTCGATCTCGATGCGCGTGCCACTCTCGCTCATCAGCATGAAATCAAATTCGCCGATCAGACCCCGCAAGTGCAGCAGCTCGTGCAGCGCGCTGCGCAGGGTGGGGCGGTTGAAGCAGACGTGGGCGATGCCAGGGTAATGCGCGAACCAGTGCGTCACGTCGAGATCGAGCAGGCCGCGGTGCTGCGGCAAGTGCTGGGCGTAAGCCGTCATGCGGCGGTGCCGCTCGGCGTTGATGCGCCCGCCAGGTTCCGTGAGTTGCGCCAGCGTGATGCCCGTCTGCTGAAAGAAGTCGGCCGGGTCGTGCCCATCGGCCTGCATGGCGCGCGCACATTGCTGCGCGATGCGGTTCGAAACCGTGCGCGTGTCGGGTTTGTGCAAGGGTGTCTCCTGCTTGTTGTAGTAATTTTTCACAAATATTAGCACTTTGTAGGAGATTGTTGCTTGTCGTGCTGCCCAAGAAAAAATTGTTCTCGCAGGTATAAAACGGGTGCTGCCCGGTCAAAAAACTCACGCATTCTCACGCTATATTGTTTTCGGCCGGCCTTGCTGCCGCGCCTTATACCTACAAAAACAGTCTTGGAGATAATGATGAATTGCACTTTGAAACCGATGGCCCGCGTGGTCGCCGGCTGCGTCGCCACGCTTGCCCTGGCCGCTTGCGGCAGCGATACCGGAAGCGAGGGCTACACGCAGCCCGTGTTCGGCGCCACTACCTACACCCAGCTCAAGGTCGACGGTTATACCTTCAAGGATATGAACCGCAACGGCAAGATCGACCCGTACGAAGACTGGCGCCTGTCGGCCGAGGCGCGCGCCGACGACCTGCTTTCGCGCCTGAGCCTCGATGAAAAAGCGGGCCTGATGATGCACGGCACGGCGCCCACCGTGTCCGACCCTTCCGGCATCGGCCTAGGCGGCGCGTATGACCTGGTGGCCTTGCAAGACCTGATCGTCAAGCAGTACGTCAACACGTTTATTACGCGCATGGCGGGCGATACGGCCAATATGGCGGCCCAGTACAACAAGGTGCAAGCCCTGAGCGAAGCTTCGCGCCACGGCATCCCCGTCTCCATCAGCACGGACCCGCGCCACCATTTCCAGTACACGGTGGGCGCCAGCGCGGCTACCTCCGGCTTCTCGCAGTGGCCGGAAACACTGGGCCTGGCCGCCATCGGCGACGATGCCCTGGTGCGCCGCTTCGGCGACATCGCGCGCCAGGAATACCTGGCCGTCGGCATCACGCAAGCCCTGTCGCCGCAGGCGGACCTGGCCACCGAGCCGCGCTGGTCGCGCATCAACGGCACCTTTGGTGAAGACGCCGACCTGGCCAAGCGCATGGTGCAGCACTATATCGAGGGCTTCCAGGACGGCAATACGGGCTTGCATGACGGCAGCGTGGTGGCCGTCGTCAAGCACTGGGTCGGCTACGGCGCCACGAAAGAGGGCTTTGACGGCCACAATTACTATGGCCGCTACATGACCTACCCGGGCAACAACTTCGCTTACCACGTGAAGCCGTTCGAAGGGGCGTTCACTGCCAAGGCGGCTTCCGTCATGCCTACGTACGCCCTGCCAGACGGCAATATCACCATAGCCGGCATCACCCTGGAACAAGTGGCGGCCGGTTTCAGCAAGACCATGCTGACGGGTCTGCTGCGCGGCAAATACGGCTTCGAAGGCGTGATCCTGTCCGACTGGGGCATCACCTCCGACTGCGACGCCAACTGCCGCAACGGCACGGCGCCGGGCGTCGCGCCTTCCTTCATCGGCTTCGGCACGCCGTGGGGCATGGAAGACGCCACCAAGGCCGAACGTTACGTGAAGGCTGTCACGGCGGGGATGGACCAGTTTGGCGGCGTGACGGAAGCGCCGTACCTGACGCAAGCCGTGCAGCGGGGCCAGCTGACGGAAGCGCGCATCAACGCCTCGGCGCGGCGTATCCTGATCCAGAAATTCAAGCAGGGCCTTTTCGAGCATCCATTTGTCGATGCGGCCAAGGCAGCCGCCACGGTGGGCAAGGCGGAATTCGTCGAGGCGGGCCTGGACGCCCAGCGCCGTTCGCTGGTCCTGCTGGAAAACAAGGACAAGGTCTTGCCGCTGGCGGCTAGCGTCAAGAAGGTTTACCTGTACGGCATCGACGCGGCCGTGGCCAAGCAGTATGGCTACACGGTGGTGGCCACGCCGCAGGAAGCGGACGTGGCCCTGCTGCGGGTGGCGGCGCCCTATGAAACCCTGCACCCGAATTACATCTTCGGCAGCATGCAGCACGAAGGCCGCCTGAACTATGCCGATGGCGACGCCGACTACGAGGCGATCAAGAACGCGGCGAAATTCGCGCCGAAGACGGTGGTGACGGTGTACCTGGACCGACCGGCCATTCTCGGCAACGTGCAGGACAAGGCCAGTGCCATTGTCGCCAACTTTGGCGTGAGCGACGGCGCGCTGTTCGATGTCCTGACGGGCAAGGCCAAGCCGCAAGGCAAGCTGCCGTTCGAGCTGCCCTCGTCGATGGCCGAAGTGCAGATGCAGAAATCGGACGTGCCGTATGACACGGCCCATCCGCTGTACAAGTTTGGCGCCGGGCTGGCGTACTGACAGGAGCGGGACGGGTCGCCTGGCGCGGCCTGTTCCCGTCCGATTGACAGTACCCTGGCGCTCGCCGATACTGGCCGTTTTGTTCGCCGTATTGTTCGCCGACTCTGCCAGGAAGGAAACCCACGATGCCCGTAATTCCGACATTGCACCAGAGCGTGCTTGCCGCAGCACTCTCCATCGCGTTTGCCATGCCCGCCATGGCCGCCGCCCCTGCAGCGGCCGGCGCCGAATCGGCCTGGGTCGAGGCAAGCAACCGTAACGCGGCCATCGTGCTGTTGGCGCAGGCGCAGTTCTCGCCCGAAAACGCTTCCGACACGGGCCTGGCGCAGTACGACGGCCTGGCCGCCGACCTGGGGCTTGAGATCACCGAACGTTATGTGGCAGCCATGCGGCAGGCGCGCGCGCAATTGCAGCAAAAGCTGGCGGCGGAAAAAGATGAACGCATCCGTCAGGATCTGCAAATCCTGACGCAGGCTGTGGACCAGGAAATCACCGGCGCCCAGCTGGACGCCAAATACACACTGCCGTGGGTCGATGTGCCGCAAATGGTCTTTGGCAGCATGCAAAGCTTGCTGCAGGAGCAGCGTCCGGCCGCGCGCCGCGCCAAGGCGCTCGAACGCCTGCAGCGCTACGTGGGCCAGTTCCCGGGCACTACGCCGATCACGCAGCAGGCCAAGGCGCGTTTCACGGAAAAGATCGGCAAGCCTGGCCTGGCCGGCCCCGTGCGCCTGCAGGTGGAGCAGTCGCTGGAAAACGTGCCGACGTATATCGCCGGCATCCGCAAGCTGTTCGCCGACATGCAGATCGCGGACGCCGAACCTGCGCTGGCGGCCATGGAGCAGCAGTTGAACGAATATGCAGCGTGGGAAAAGCAAGTGGTGCTGCCCCAGTCACGCACGGATTTCCGCATGGCGCCCGAGTTGTACGCCTTCCGCCTGAAACAGGTGGGCATCGACATCGAGCCGCGCGCGCTGGTCGAACGGGCACAAGTGGCCTACCTGGAAACGCGCGCCGCCATGCAGGCGCTGGCGCCCGTGGTGGCGGCCAGGCTGGCTTTGAAGGGCATCGACGGCAGCGATTACCGCCAGGTGCTGCGCGCGCTGAAAAGCGATTCCATCCCCAACGAGCGGCTGGAAGCACATTACAAGGGCGTCAATACGCAACTGGAAGAGCGCATCGCCCAGCAGCGCGTAGTCGATATTCCTGCGCGCGCCATGACCATGCGCCTGGCATCCGATGCCGAATCGGCGGCCCAGCCAGCGCCGCACATGCGACCGCCTCCACTGATCGGCAATACGGGAGAACATGGCCAGTTCGTCCTCCCCGTCAGCAATCCGGCCGCCAGCGGCAAGGGCGAAGCGTATGACGATTTCAATTTCGCGGGCGCGGCATGGACCCTGAGCGCGCATGAGGGCCGTCCGGGCCACGAGCTGCAGTTCAGCGCCATGGTGGAGCGGGGCGTATCGCAGGCGCGCAGCCTGTACGCGTTCAACAGCGTCAACGTGGAAGGCTGGGCCCTGTACGCGGAAGCGGAGATGATTCCCTACGAGCCGGCCGAAGGCCAGTTCATCGCGTTGCAGTTCCGCATGCTGCGCGCGGCGCGTGCCTTGCTCGACCCGATGCTGAACCTGGGGCAGATCACGCGCGAAGAAGCGGGCCGCATCCTGACGGACGAAGTGATGCTGTCGAAAGCGATGGCGCGCCAGGAGCTGGACCGCTATACCTTCAACATGCCGGGGCAGGCTGGCAGCTATTTCTATGGCTACACGCGCATCCTGCAGTTGCGCGCGGAAACGGAGCTGGCGCTGGGCGAGAAATTCGACCGCCTGGCCTTCAACAACTTCCTGCTGGGCCAGGGTTTGCTGCCGCCTGGCCTGCTGGCCAAGGCTGTGCGCGAACATTTCATTCCCGAGCAGAGAAAAGCCAGAGGCTGACGCCATGGCATCAAGGACGGCAGGGAAAGGCAATTTTGCCGCAATTCTCCTCGGGCGAGTCGTATAATGACGTTCATTTGCCGGCCACCCAGGAGTTCCGCTTGCAGCTACCGATCCGTTATCCGAACATGCCGCATTTGCTGCTGAAGGCCCGCGACAGCCTGCTCCAGCATTTCCGCCCCATCCTCAATCACTTCGGCGTGACGGAGCAGCAGTGGCGCATCATGCGCGCGCTGAACGAAAGCCCCACCCTGGAACCGCGCGAACTGTGCGATATCTGCCAGATTTCCAGTCCCAGCATGAGCGGCATCCTGGCGCGCATGGAAGAAATCGGCTTGATCGGACGCAGCAGGTTCGAAGGCGACCAGCGCCGCCGCAAGGTGCACCTGTCGGAAGCGGGCGCCAGTTTGCTGCTGCAGATGGGCAAGCTGATCGATCTGCAATATGAACACCTGGAAGCGGCGTACGGCAAGCAAGTGTTCGAAGACATGCGCCGCGCACTGGAAGCCTTCATTGCACTGGAAACCCTGCCGGTGGCGCCCGCCATCCTGCGCTGAACCGCCCCGTTTTGTCCGTTTGCCACTCGGTCTGACTCTCATCGGACGCGAGTTTTTTCGGCACGCGCCACCGCTGCTTTTTCCATATCTGTTTCGCATTTTTCCGCATCCTGCCGGGCTTGCGTCCGCGCGCCTGCCAGTTTTGCTATAAGACTACGCCCTACAGTCAATCGCTTATATGTGAGTAAATAAGCGTATAATTTGCCTCGCTTGATCCAGATCAAGAAGAACAGCGGACGTCCCCCTCGTTGGATGGGGCGGCAACGCGACGCCACTGTCTGTATTGCGCCATCGCGGCGGCAATGCTTGTCGGACGTACAATAAAACAGGAAAGTCAGGAAAAAATGAACACACCATGCATGCGCGCTGCGGCGCTGGCCGTCTCCACGCTCATCGGCGCAAACGTTTGCGCTCAAAGCAATGTCACCATTTACGGCGTGGTCGATGCGGCTACCGCCTACGCGAGTAACCAGGGCGGCAATTCGACTACCTACATGCGCAGCGGCAGCTTGTCCGCCAGCAAGATCGGTTTCCAGGGCGTGGAAGACCTGGGCGGCGACCTGAAGGCGCTGTTCTTGCTGGAAAACGGCTTTGAAAGCGATACGGGTGCGCAAAGTTCCGCCAGTGCGCTGTTCAACCGCCAGGCGTATGTAGGCTTGCAATCCAAGGCCTACGGTAGCGTGACGGCTGGCCGCCAGTACACGCCGTATTACCTGCTGGTGGGTTCGCTGGCATCGAGCAATGTCTTGACGGGGGCCACCGGTGCCCATCCGGGCGATATCGATGGCCTCGATACGACCGTGCGCATCAGCAATTCCGTCACCTATAGCATGCCCGCCTGGCGCGGCCTGCAGGCGAGCGCGCAATACGGCTTTGGCGAAGCGGCCGACGGCAATGCCGTGGGCAGCAGCTTCAGCGCCGCCGTCAAGTACAGCACCTCGCCGGCGCAATTCGCTCTCGGCTATCTGAAACTGAAAAATGGCGCAAATGGCGCCGGCTGGAGCGACAACGCCTCGGCCAGCTTCGGCATTTCCGCCATCAACCAGGGCTATGCCTCGGCCGAAAGCATCGCGTTCATCGCCGCCAGCGCGCGCTACACCATGGGCAAGTGGATGGTGGGCGCCAATGCCAGCAATGTGCAATACCAGGCGGGCAGCCGCTCTGCCTTCCACGACACGGCCATCTTCAACACGGCCGGCCTGATCTCGAGCTACCAGCTGACGCCGCAGTGGTTCCTGGCCGCCGGCTACAGCGACACATTCGCCAGCCACGCCAACGGTGTGTCGGACCGCGCGCGCTACCGCCAGTTGTCGTTCGAACAGACGTATGCGCTGTCGAAGCGCACGGCGATCTACCTGATCGAAGCGCGCCAGCTGGCGCGCGGCCAGACCCTGGGCCAGGGCGGCGCCATCGTCGATGCCGTCGCCTCGGTCGGCGATTCGCAAAACGCCACGCCGTCGTCGAACGGCGGCCAGACGGTGGTGATGGTCGGTCTCAAGCATTCTTTCTGAACGGTTGCTGAACTCACGGGAGCTTCAATCGGACGCTACACAATAAGGAGGGCCGCGGCCCTCTGAATCCCGGCCGCCTGGTGCTGGCCACCGGGCCCCTGTCCATGCATCATGCCCTGATGCTGCCCGACTGGGGCACGGTCACCTTTTTCCTGAATCGCGCATTCGAGCCCGATGCGGCGCAGCTGGCGCAACTGGCCGCGCGCGGCGTGACAGTGATGCGCACGCCCGTGGCGCAGATCGACGGGGTAGCCGATGTGGTCATGGCGGACGGCAGCCGCTACGTGATGGCCGGCGAATCGGGCTGCGCGCTGGAACAGGGTGCCATGGGGCCGTTCGTGCGCACCGACGAGCAAAAGGACGGCAGCGTGGCGTTCGCAGTGGCCGATGGCGCCATGGCGGGCGTGGCAGCGCACCGCTCGCTGATGTTCGGGCTGGATCAGGCAGCAAAGCCACCGTCGATCTTCAGCCCCGCACCCGTGACGAACGCCGCTTCTGCGCTGGCCAGGTAAGCCACCATGCCGGCGATTTCATCGGCCGTGCCGTGGCGGGGCAGGGCCATCAGACCGTGCATCAGGTCGGCAAAATCGCCCGTCGGCGGGTTCATGTCGGTGGCGACGGGACCTGGTTCCACATTGTTGATGGTGATGCCGCGCGGGCCCAGGTCGCGCGACAGGCCTTGCGTCAGGCCGATCAGCGCCGATTTGCTCATGGCATAGGCGGCCGCGCCGCCGAACGGCATGCGGTGTGCATTCGTGCTGCCGATATTGATGATGCGCCCGCCCGTCTGCATGTGCGCCACGGCTGCCTTGATGGCCACGAACACGGCGCGCACGTTGACGTTCAAGGTCTTGTCGAAGTCTGCCAGCGAAAAATCATCGATGGCGCCGGGCAGGAACACGCCCGCGTTATTAACGAGGATATCGATCTTGCCAAACTGCGCCGCTACCTTGTCGATGGCGGCCGTCAGGGCGCTGGCGTCGGCCGCATCGGCCTGCACGCCCTGGGCCTTGCCGCCGCTGGCCTCCACCGTGGCGGCCAGCGCCTGCGCTTCGGCGGTGGAACTTTGATAGGTAAATACGACGTTGGCGCCTTGCTGTGCCAGGCGGCGCACGATGGCGGCGCCGATGCCGCGCGAGCCGCCCGTGACGAAGGCGATCTTGTTTTGCAGTGGTAAAGCAGCGTTGTTGGCGGCTTGGGTTTGCATGATGGGCTTTCTGTGTGAGGAATCGAGAAGCTCAGTATCTGTCTTCGATTGCCTGCGCGCTAGCCATGAATCGCTACAATCACTTTCAACCATAGATATCAAATGAGCGGGTAAAATAGGCGCATGGACGCCCTCAATCACTTGCAATCCTTCGTGTTGTCTGCCGAACTGGGCAGCTTTTCTGCGGCCGCGCGCCGCCTGGGGCTGACGCCGGCGGCCGTCAGCAAGAACGTGGCGCGGCTGGAAGCGAGCCTCGGGTTGCGGTTGTTCCAGCGCAGCACGCGCCGCCTGACCCTGACGGAAGGGGGCGAACGTTTCCTGCTGAAGATCGGCGGCGCCCTGGCCACTTTGCGCGAGGCGATCGCCGACGTGGCAGAAGAGGGCGGCCAGCCGGCAGGTATCCTCAAGATCAGCATGGCGCCGTCATTCGGGCGCAGTTACGTGGTGCCCCTGCTGGGCGAATTCATTGCGCGCTATCCGGGCGTCATCCCCGACTGCCATTTCGACAACCGCCAGGTGGACTTGATCGGCGAAGGTTTTGACGTGGCCATCGGCGGCGGTATCGAACTGACGCCCGGCGTGGTGGCGCGCGAACTGGGCCACGTCCACGTCGTCGCCACGGCGTCCCCCGCCTTTATGCAGGGCAAGGCCATGCCCGTGCATCCGTCGGACCTGGCGCACTTCGATGGCGTGGCGCGCCGCTCGGCCGGCAGCGGCAGATTGCGCAGCTGGATACTGCGCGACGGGCAGGGCGGCGAAGGCGTGGCTGAATGCCGGCCGCGCGCCATCTTCGACGACCCGGACGCGATGGCGCAGGCGGCCGTCATGGGCGTCGGCGTGGCGCTGCTGCCCATGGCGCATGCGCTGGAGCACTTGCGCAGCGGCGCCCTGGTCCGGCTGCTGCCCGGCTGGCACGCCGATTCCGGCCCCCTGTCCGTGTATTATCCCAGCAAGAAGCTGCTGCCCGCGAAGACGCGCGTGTTCGTCGATTTTTTGCTGGAGCAGTTCCGTCAGCGCGATTTCGCCGCGCAGATGCGGCCCGATTAAGCAATGAAAAATTCCCATGCCTAGCAATTACAGCCTGTTTTACACCTTTGACGGCGATCAGCCGGCCCGCTTCCGGGAAGTCCGCGTATTCGGCACGACCGTGTGGACGGCCAGCGGCGCGGCCATGACCTGGGGCGAAGAAACGCGCAAGGACTACGCCAGCGAGGCGGAAGCGCAGGCCGCGTATGTGGCCCATTGCCGTACCGCCCTGGCCGACGGTTATACGCTGGCGCGCGAAAGCACCATCGACCCGGCCGTATTCGATTTCGCGCTGCTGCAAACGCTGCTGGCCGACGCCGCGCGCCTGGCTGTCGATGCCGTGCGCCGCGCCCATCCCGACCAGCACATCAACGCTTTCGCGCTGGTGAGCGACGACAGCGCCATGACCATCGGCCCGGTGGCCAACAGCCGCGAAGCGCTGGCCGCCTCGGAATATGGCGAAGAGATGCTGTGGAATCCGGCCGAATGGGCGTTCGACGAAGGTGGCGCGTACTTCGACAGTGCCTACCGTTTGCTGCTGCAGGCGCACCGCGACTTGCCGTTCGACGTCGATTTCGTCACCTTCCGCGCCGGCGTGTTCGAGGCTTGCATCGCCGCGCTGGCGCAGTTCGACGCCGAAGGGGTATTCGGCACGGGTGCGCAGCGCGACGAGGGCGTGCTGCTGTTCGAGGTCAGCGACAGCGAACCGCTGGAAGGCGCTATGGCGCGCTTGAATCCGCCGGCGGTGGTGGCGCGGTTCGAGGCATGGATGGCCAGCTGGGCGGAGTGATGAGTGATGCTTACGCAGCCACCAGCCTGAGTCGCGTAATCTCCGCCGGCGCGCCGATGCGCTTTGGCGGGCCCCAGTAACCGGTGCCGCGGCTGACGTAAATCCACAGCCGGCCGCGCCGGTGCAGCCCTGCCACATACGGCTGCTGCAGCGGCACGAACAGATTCCATGGCCAGAACTGGCCCCCGTGCGTGTGGCCCGAGAGTTGCAGGTCGTAGCCGGCCGCTTCAGCCTCGGGCGCGCTGCGCGGCTGGTGCGCCAGCAGGATGCGGGGTATATCGGCTGGTGCCCCGGCGATGGCCGCTTGCGGGTCGCTTTTCTGGGCAGGGTCGAAGGCGGCGGCGTTGAAATCGGTGACGCCGGCCAGCGCCAGGCGCGCGCCGTCGTGCTCAAGCACCGTGTGCTCGTTCATCAGCACGCGCAAGCCCAGGCGGCGAAATTCCGCCACCCAGGGCCTGGCGCCCGAATAGTATTCGTGGTTGCCCGTCACCAGGAAGACGCCATGGCGCGCGCGCAGCTCGCCCAGCGGCGCCGTATGGCTGCCCAGTTGCGCCACTGTGCCATCGACCACGTCACCCGTGATGGCGATGATATCGGCCTGCAGGCCGTTGGCGCGCGCGACGATGGCTTCCACGTAGGCGCGCTTGATGGTGGCACCCACGTGGATGTCGCTCAATTGCACGATGGTCAGCCCCTGCAGGGCGACAGGCAGGCCGGCAATCGGCACCGTCACCTCGCGCACGCGCGCCACCTTGCGGGCGTTGATGAAGCCGACGATGGTGGCCAGCAGTGCCAGGAGCAGAACGGCCACGGCGGACGCCTGCGCGTGCAGGCGGGCAGCGGGAAACAGCATCAGCAGTGCGCGCAGCACGGTGAGCACGAACAGCGAAGAAAAAAAGCCCATGCACAGCGAACCGGCCCAGCTCAAACGGTCGGCCAGGCGCGCATCGTTGGTGACGGCGCGGGCGAAGATGGTCATCGGCATCAGCATGGTCGACGCCAGCAAGACCAGGCCGCCCAGCAGCCAGCCGGCTAAGCCGAGAGGCAGCGCAGGCAGCAGCAGCCAGCCCAGCAGGGCGTGCAGGGCGCCCAATATCATGGTGATGCGCAGCAGCGGCGCGCGGGTTGTCATGTCATGCTTCCAGTGGTGGGGCGGCTGCCGATTATAGCCGACGCCTTTATCCACAAATAGCCAGCCGCAGCCCCGCTCATGGTGCGATATGCAGTCCCAGCATGGCCAACTTGCCGAAATCGACGGGCTTGGCGAAGTGCTCGTTGAACCCGGCCTGCAGGGCCGCCTGGCGGTCGTGCTCCTGGCCGTAGCCGGTCAGCGCGACGAGCAGGAATTGCTGCGGGATCGGTAACTGGCGCAGTTTGACGGCCACCTCGTAGCCGCTCATGTCGGGCAGGCCGATGTCGAGGAAGACGATGTCGGGCTTGAATTCAAGCGTGCGCTCGGTCGCTTGCGCGCCCGTGTAAGCGGTGCGCACCGTGTGGCCGTACATTTCCAGCAGTTCGGCCAGGGTGTCGGCCGCATCGCAGTTGTCGTCGACGACGAGGATGCGGTGGCTGCCGCCACTGGCCGCCTGCGGCGCTGGCGTGGCCGGCAACGGCACGTTGGCGTCGAGCGGCAGGATCACTTCGAAGGTGCTGCCCAGCCCCACGCCGGGGCTGCTCACGCTGACCTGGCCACCGTGCAAAGTCACCAGCTTGCGCACCAGCGACAGTCCGATGCCCAGGCCGTCCTGTACCCGGTCGGGCGAGTGGCCGCTCTGCTCGAACAGGCCGAAGATGCTGTCGATGCTGGCGGCGGCGATGCCGATGCCGTTGTCGCTCAGGCGTATGCGCACGTTGTCGCCCTCGCGCCCGGCGGAAATGGCGATGCGTCCGCCCGGCGCCGTGAACTTGGCCGCGTTGAGCAGCAGGTTGGCGACGATCTGCGACAGGCGCACCGCGTCGCCGCAGACCCACAGTTCTTCCTGGGGCAGGCTAACGTCCAGTGCATGGCCGCGCGCTTCGACGCTGTGCGAACTGGTTTCCAGCGCGCTGCGGATGACGCTGACCAGGCTCACGCTTTCCCATTGCAGCGAGATTTTTCCCTGCGAAATGCGCGACACGTCGAGCAGGTCGTCCACCAGCCGCACCAGGTGGTCCGTATGGCGGCCGATGGTGCGGCGCGCATTGTCCTGCATGGCCGGCACGACGGGATCGAGCTTGCACAGCAGGGCCAGCGCCGTGCGGATGGGGCCCAGCGGGTTGCGCAGTTCGTGCGCCAGGGTGGCCAGGAATTCATCCTTGCGACGGTCCACCTCGCGCAAGGCGCGCTCGACGCGGCCCAGGCGCAGCAGCGCTCTGACGTTGGCGATCAGTTCATCGGCCTCGATGGGCTCGACCAGGTAATTGTCGGCGCCGCCGTCGAGGGCGCGGATCTTGTCGGCCGTGCCGATGCAGGAGGCCGACGTCTGCAGCACCAGGATGGTGTTCGTCTCGGCGCCGCCCTTCAACTGGCGGCACACTTCCAGGCCGTTGATGTCGGGCAGCTTGACGTCGAGCAGGATCAGGTTGGGGTGGTCCTGGCGGGCGCGCAAAAGCGCGTCGCCGCCGTTCGAGGCTTCGATGACCTTGAAACCGGCGCGTTTGAGGATGCGCGACTTGGCGTAGCGGGCGCCGTCGCTGTCATCGACGTTGAGGATCAGAGCATCGCTGTTGTTATCCGGTAGCATGCGCATTGTCCCAGGTGGTTGTGCCTTGCGGCGGAACCGGCTCTTGCCGGTGGTGTGGATTGCCGATCAGCGCGCGCAGGGTCGCCAGCAATTGCTGGCGCGACAGCGGCTTGACGTAGTAGGCGTCGGCGCCCAGGGCCAGGCCCTTGCGCACGTCGTCGATCTCGGTAGCGACGATGACGGGCACCTGGCGCCGCAGCGGGTCGTTTTTCAGCTCGGCCAGCCAGTGCCAGGCCGTTTCGCCGTGCAGCAGGATGTCGAGGATGACGGCGGCAGGGCGCTGCTGTTCCCAGCGTTCCTGCGCCTCGCGCACGCTGCGCGCGGGAACGACGCGAAATTCGCTGCCGGCCAGGAATTTTTCATACAGCAGGCGGATGGGCGGATTGTCTTCCACCACCAGCACGCCGATGCGCTGGTCGTTGCCATTGTCGTTGGCCGGCGCGCTAGGCGGCAGGCTGCCTTCGGGTGCATGGTAGCTGGCGGGCAGGATGACGGAAAACAGCGACCCCTGACCCGGCGTGCTTTCCACGGACACCGTGCCATTGAGCAGGGTGGCCAGGTTGCGGCACAGGGGCAGGCCCAGGCCCGTGCCCTTGACCTTGCGCTGCATGTGGTTTTCCACCTGACTGAATTCCTCGAAGATCAGCTGCACGTCTTCGGTGGCGATGCCCAGGCCCGTGTCGGAGACGGAAAAGCGGATGGCGTCCTGCTCCGGCAAGGGCGTGGCACTGACGACGATGGCACCCGCTTCCGTGAACTTGAGGGCGTTGGCGATGAAGTTGCGCAGGATTTGCGACAGCTTGCCTTCATCCGTATGGATCTGCAGCGCCGGATCGGGGTCGATGAAAGTCAAGGTGAGCGACTCGGACACCAGCAGCGGGCGCAGCATCCCGCGCAGGGCGCTGAACAGGTCGGCCACCTGGAAGCTGTTGGCTTGCACATCGACCTTGCCCGCCTCGATCTTGGCCAGATCCAGCAAATCGTTCACCAGGTCACTCAGGCTGACGGCGCTTTGCAGGATGAACAGCACCTGCTTTTCCTGCTCCTCCGACAGTTCGCCATCGATGCGGTCGAGCAGCAGCTTGGACAGGGCGCGGATGGAGCTGAGCGGCGTGCGGAATTCATGGCTCATGTTCGACAGGAAGCGCGACTTCATCTGGTCGGCGCGGCGCAGGTGGTCGGCTTTTTCATCGAGCTCCGCGAACAGCGCCACCACGCCCCGGTTGGTGTCTTCCAGTTCGCGCGTCAGCTGCAGCAGGTCGTCCTGGCGCGTTTTCAGTTCGGCCAGGGTGCTCAGGAGTTCGCGGTTCTGCTGCTGCACTTCGGACAGCGTGATATCCGGTGGCAGCGCCTGCAAGCTGCCGGACAGGGCGCCGATGCTCTGCCCGTCGAGCAGGGGCGCGGTGCGCGGGAACAGCTTTTGCAAGGTGATGTGCGTACCGTCGCCGGGTGCGCTGTGAATGTGGCAGCGGTCCATCAGACGCTGCGCGCCCAGGATGCCCAGTCCCATGCCGGTGGGCGAGCGGTAGCTGCCGGCCAGTATCTGTTCGAGCTGCGCGATGCCGGGCCCCTGGTCTTCGATGCGGATGCTGAGCACCTGCGGCGCCGTCTGGCCATCGATGGCGAAATGCACCTTGCCGCTGCCGGCGTAGTTGTAGACATTGCGCGCCAGTTCAGACACGGCCGTGGCGATGCGCACCTGGTCCTGCACGCCGAAACCGCACAGGGCGGCGATTTGCCGCGCGCGCTGGCGTGCGCCCACCACATCGAATTCGCTGCCGATATGCGCTGTCAATATGCGTTGTGTCATGCCGCACCTGTCCCTTCTGCTGTTTCTGTGGTGGCAGCCTGGGATTGCTCATGTTCGCGCAGTACCACCACCGTGACGTCGTCGCGCCCGCGCGCAAAATCGCGGTACAGCACGGCGGCGACCAGGCTGGGGTGGCAGTGCGCCAGGCCCGGATACTGTTCCAGGTCCCAGCGCGTGTGCAGGCCGTCGCTATGCATGATCAGGGTCGTTCCCGGCTGCCACGGATAGCAGAATTCCTGCACCTTGCGCAGATTGCTGCCGACGATGCCGTTATGCGACAGCAGATGCCGGCGCTGCTGCGCATCGAAGGCGCAGGCGGCGATGTTGCCCACGCCGGCATAGCGCAATTGGCGGCGCGCGCTGTCGATATGTGCCAGCGCCAGGGCCGCGCCGCGCGTGGCGCGCAGAGCGCCGTGGGCCAGTTCGATGAAGGGGGCCGGCAGGGGCGGCAGGCCGGGTGTGTCGTGTTCCAGCAGGGCACTGGCGCATTCCGAGGCGCGCGCCGCCAGCGGGCCGTGGCCCAGGCCATCGGCCACCATCAGGCTCAGTTCATGGCCTTCGCACACCACGTTCCAGGCGTCGCCGCACACCTGCTCTGACGCCAGCGGCAGACAGACGGCGCCGATCTGCCAGTTCGGGCTGGCCGGAATGGCGCTGCTGGCGTGCTGCCCCCATACCACCATCATCAGCACCGTGCCCTTGCCAGGCGCTGTGTACAGGTCGAATTCCTGGCTCAAGCGGCGTATCGCACCCAGTCCCACGCCGTAGGTGCCGGTGGTGGAATGGCCGTCCTGCATGTGCTGTCGCACATTGGCCATGCCGGGACCATGGTCGATGGCCAGTACTTCGATGCCGCTGGTGCCGCCGCGCAGCACCTTGCGCAGCAGGATTTCTCCGCGCTGCGCGTGCTTGACGATGTTGGTGGCCGCTTCGCTGATGATGATGGCCAGCTGGCCCGTGCGCACGTCGTCAAAGCCGATGCGGCGCGCCAGTTCGGTGCCGGCGCGGCGGGCCGCAGCGATCTCGCTCGGTTCGCCGATGGGGAAACTTCTTTGCCTGGCAATGTCAGGGGCTTGCTCGATGTGGTTCAAAACAGCTTCCATTTCGCGATGGTGACAGTGGTGCCCGCGCCGGGGGCCGTGTCGATGTGAAATGCGTCGGCCAGGCGCTTGGCGCCACCCAGCCCCAGTCCCAGCCCGCCGCCGCTGGTGTAGCCATCGGTCAGCGCCAGGGAAATATTGTCGATGCCGGGACCCGCGTCGACAAAGCGCAGTTCCAGGCCCTGGCGTGCGCCATCGCTGACGCGCGCAATGCGTGCTTCGCCGCCGCCGCCGTAGCGCAGGGTGTTGCGCGCCAGCTCACTCGCCGCCGTGATGATCTTGGTCTGCTCGATCAGGCCAAAACCCATGGCGACCATGCTGTCGCGTACCTGCTTGCGCAGCCGCACGACGTCTTCATCGCTGTGCAGGGGCAGGATCTGCTGCGCTCGCTGCTGTGCCTGCGCGCCTAGCACGGCGCCCCCGTCATGCGCATGCGCCGTCCCGTTCCAGCAGCCTGATGCCCCGTTCAACGTTGAGCGCCGTACTCACGCCTTCCAGGGCCAGGCCCAGTTCCACCAGGGTGATGGCGACGGCCGGTTGCATGCCCACCACCACCGTGCGCGCGTCGAGGATTTTTGCCATCGCCGCCGTGTTGCTGATCATGCGCCCGATGAAGGAGTCGACGATGTCGAGCGCGGAAATGTCGATCAGCACGCCGGTCGCGCGGTCCGTCACGATGCGCGTGGTCAGGTCGTCCTGCAAGGTCATCGCCAGGCGGTCATGCATGTCCACCTGGATCGTCACCAGCAGTAGCCTGCCCATGCGTAAAATGGGGATTCTTTCCATAGGCGCCTCAGTGTTGTTGCTGCTGGTAAGTGATGCTGGAACCCGTGCGTTTCAGGGCCACGACGAAGGCGTCGGCCAGGGTGGCCTTGGTCATCACGTCTTCCAGATTGACGCCCAGGTGCACGATGGTTTGCGCGATCTGCGGGCGGATGCCGCTGATGATGCAGTCGGCGCCCATCAGGCGCGCGGCGGCGATGGTTTTCAATAGGTGCTGCGCCACCAGGGTGTCGACGGTGGGCACGCCCGTGATGTCGATGATGGCGATCAGCGCGCCCGTGTCGACGATCTTTTGCAGCAGGCTTTCCATCACCACCTGCGTGCGCGCGCTGTCGAGGGTTCCGATCAGGGGCAGGGCCAGCACGTTTTGCCACAGTTGCACCACGGGCGTGGAGAGTTCCAGCAATTCCTGCTGCTGGCGCAGAATCACCTGTTCGCGCGCTTTCTGGTAGATAGCGATGGTCAGCAGGCCCAGTTCGTCGAACAGTTTGCTGGTGCTGATGATGGCGTCGCCCAGCTGCTGCGGCTGCGCCGTGATTTCCTTGCGCAGGTAGGTGAATAGCGGCTCCTTCAGGGCAAACATGAAGCTGGCCGTGTCGATGGGCGAATAGCCCTGGCGCACGCGCGACTGCGATATTTCAGCGATCAGCTGGCGCGTATCGTCCCAGGCGTCGCCTTCGATGTCGAACGAGTCGCCGCTGTCCAGGGCACTGGCCAGCAGCGGCAGCAATTGCGCTGCCTGCTGGCGCAGCTCGTTTTCCGCGATCTTGTCGCGCCGCACCAGGCGGGCAATCAGGCCGGCCATCCAGCCGTCCAGCAGTTCCGCGTGGTGCTCGCTGATGATGCCGGCCAGTTGCTGCGCCTGGCCCGTGCCTGTATTGACCGTGTCCGTCTTGATTCTCATGCTCATCCTTGGCTGGAGTGGAGGGTGCGGCACGGCCGCAAACGGGCACGCGCTGTGATGAATAAATTATAGGCAGGCAGGGGCGTAGCTTGTGTTCTGTGCCGCACATAGTGGCGTAATGCGTCCATATTCCAGCTGGAAACATTCAACAATTAAAGATGTAGATAGTTTGCATGTTTAAGTCGGATCCGCTACACTGGCATCACTCAACAAGAGAAGCACGCCATGAATATCGACAAATTCAAACAGCAGCACCTGGCCATCCTGGCTTCCATCGATGACTTGCGCCAGCTGGCGCGCGGCGGTGTTGCCGCACAGGCGCAGGCCTGCGGCGTGGCCAAGGTGGCGCAGCTGGGGCGCCAGTACGAAAACGACATGCACGGCATTGCCGGCGCCTGTCTGGACTTTGCCGGCCGCTGGAATACGCCAGTGCGCCTGGCAGCGGAACCGGATGCCTTCCGCAGCGAAGCCAATACCGTGCTGCACGCGCTGACCCAGCGCATGCGGCGCGAGGACCACGAACTGTATCCCGCGGTAGAGACGCTGGCATAACACCGATTCATGACATATACACAGGAGTTTTACATGCTGACCCAAGAGCAACGCGCCATCATTACGGCCACTGTCCCCATCCTCGAACAGGGCGGTGAAGCGCTGACGCGCCACTTCTACAAGAATCTGTTCCGCGACCATCCCGAAGTGCTGCCGTACTTTAACCAGGCGCACCAGCACAGCGGCGACCAGCAGCGCGCGCTGGCCAATGGCGTGCTGATGTATGCCAAACATATCGATAAACTCGATGCGCTGGGCGACCTGGTGGCCACCATCGTCAACAAGCACGTGGCCTTGCAAATACGCGCCGAACACTATCCGCTGGTGGGGGCCAGCCTGCTGCAAGCGATCCGCGAAGTGCTGGGTGCCGAGGTGGGAAGCGACGCTGTCATCGATGCCTGGGGCGCGGCCTACGGCCAGCTGGCCGACATCCTGGCCGGCGAGGAAGGGCGCATCTACAAGGCGCAGGCGGCTGCACCCGGCGGCTGGAGCGGCGCGCGTGACTTTATCGTGCACAGCAGGACGGTGGAAAGCGGCGAGATTACGTCCTTCCTGCTGGCGCCCGCCGATGGCCAGCCCGTGCTCGACTTTGCACCCGGTCAATATATCGGCGTGCTGGCCAGCGTCGATGGCGTGCCCATGCGCCGCCAGTACTCCTTGTCCGCCGCCAGCAACGGCCAGACCTACCGCATCAGCATCAAGCGCGAAGAGGGCGGCAAGGTGTCCAATTTCTTCCATGACCACGTGCACGCGGGTGACACGGTGCAGCTGACGCCGCCCTCGGGCGATTTCGTGCTGACGGACAGCGACAAGCCGCTGGTGCTGATCAGCGGCGGCGTGGGCATCACACCGACCCTGGCCATGCTGACGGCGGCCCTGCGCGGCAAGCGTCCCGTGCATTTCATCCACGCGGCGCGTAACCAGGGCGTGCATGCGTTTCGCCAGCAGATCGACGCACTTGCCGCGCAGCACCCGCAGCTGCAGCGTTATTACTGCTATGCGGAACATGGCGGCGAGCAAGAGGCGCCGGACGCTGTCGGCTTGCTCAGTAAAGAGAACCTCGACCGCTGGCTGCCGGCCTCGCGCGACGTCGATGCCTATTTCCTGGGGCCGCAGCCGTTCATGCGGGCCGTCAAGCGCTACTTGCGCGAGCTGGGCGTGCCGGAACAGCAGACGTACCATGAGTTCTTTGGACCGGCTGCCGCATTGAATTGAATTTCTGCCTGCATTGTGTTGTCCCCGCGAGAAAAAACCGCTGCCGTAAGGGGCGGGTAAGTCTCGCTCCGTATTGTGAAGGCAAGCTCGATAAGAAAAGAGCAGGCTTTTTCATAACGGAGGCAACACCATGCATGACAATCTGGTACAAAAACTCAAGAGTGACCCCAATTATCATCGGTTGGTCAAGGTACGCTCCCGCTTCGGCTGGGCGCTGACGGGCCTGATGATGCTGGTGTACTACGGCTACATCCTGCTCATCGCCTTCAACAAGGAATTTCTTGCCACTAAAACGGGCACAGGCGTGATGACCTGGGGCATGCCGATCGGCCTGTTCGTCATCGTGTTTACCGTGGTGATCACCGGCATTTATGTGCGCCGCGCCAACAAGCAATTCGACGACCTGACCAGCGCCATCCAGGCACGGGTGCAAGCATGAACGGCGCCCCATCGATGCAACGCAAACTCACCTGCCTGGCAGCCCTGACCTTGCTGGCGAGCGCCAGCAACAGCGTGCTGGCGGCCGGCGCCGACCTGGGCCAGGCAGTCAAGCAACCGACCAACTGGACGGCGATCACCATGTTCGCCGCGTTCGTCATCTTCACCCTGTTCGTCACCAAGTGGGCGGCCGCCAAGACCAAGTCAGCCTCCGATTTCTATACGGCCGGCGGCGGCATCACGGGCTTCCAGAATGGCCTGGCCATTGCGGGCGACTATATGTCGGCCGCTTCCTTCCTCGGCATTTCCGCCGCCGTCTTCCTCAACGGCTACGATGGCTTGATCTATGCCATCGGTTTTCTCGTCGGCTGGCCCGTGATCACCTTCCTGATGGCCGAGCGCTTGCGCAACCTGGGCCGCTACACTTTTGCCGATGTGGCCGCCTACCGCTTCAAGCAGGCGCCGATCCGCATTTTCTCGGCGTCCGGCACCCTGGTCGTGGTGGCGTTTTACCTGATCGCGCAAATGGTGGGCGCAGGCCAGCTGATCAAGCTGCTGTTCGGCCTGGAATACTGGATCGCCGTCGTCCTGGTCGGTACACTGATGATGATCTACGTGCTGTTTGGCGGCATGACTGCCACCACTTGGGTGCAGATCATCAAGGCCGTGATGCTGCTGGGCGGCGCCACCTTCATGGCCGTGGCCGTGCTGGCGCAATTCAACTTCAGCCCGGAAGCGCTGTTCGCCAAGTCGGTGGACGTACATGCCACCAAGGAAGCCATCATGGGCCCTGGTTCCTTCATCAAGGACCCGATCTCGGCCATTTCCTTCGGCATGGCGTTGATGTTCGGTACGGCAGGCTTGCCGCACATCCTGATGCGTTTCTTCACGGTGCCGAGCGCCAAGGAAGCACGCAAGTCCGTGTTCTGGGCCACCACCTGGATCGCCTACTTCTACATTTTGACCTTCATCATCGGTTTTGGCGCCATTGTGCTGGTGAGTACCAATCCCGAGTTCAAGGATGCTGCCGGCAAGTTGCTGGGTGGTAACAACATGGCGGCCGTGCATCTGGCCAAGGCCGTGGGCGGTAATGTATTCCTCGGCTTCATGTCGGCGGTCGCGTTTGCCACCATCCTGGCCGTCGTGGCGGGGCTGACCCTGTCGGGCGCTTCAGCCGTATCGCACGACTTGTATGCCACCGTCATCAAGAAGGGCAAGGCTACGGGCGCCAATGAATTGAAAGTGTCGCGCGTGACGACCATCGTGCTGGGCATTATCGCCGTGGTGCTGGGTATCGCCTTTGAAAAGCAGAATATCGCCTTCATGGTCTCGCTGGCCTTCGCCATCGCCGCCTCGGCCAACTTCCCCGTGCTGTTCATGTCGGTGTTGTGGAAAGACTGCACCACGCGGGGCGCCACCATTGGCGGCTTCCTGGGCTTGACCACGGCCGTCGCGCTGACGGTGGTGTCGAAGTCCGTGTGGGTCGACGTGCTCGGTCATCCCGCGGCGCTGTTCCCGTATGCTTCGCCGGCGCTGTTCTCGATGACGGCCGGGTTCGTTGGCATCTGGCTGTTCTCGGTGCTCGACAAGAGCCCGCGCGCGCGCATCGACCGCGCCGGTTACGAAGCGCAGCAAATGCGTTCGGAAACGGGCATCGGCGCCTCTGGTGCCAGCGCGCATTGATGGCGTAGTGAGTTATTGAAGGAAACAATGCCCGGCTTGCCGGGCATTGTTGTTTTTGGCGCGCGCTTACTTCGCCACGCGCAGGGGAATCACGCCCGCCGCCAGCGCCGGCGCGCCCGGCGTCGCTTCGAGTATCGATGCCAGCGTCACCGTGTCGAGCACGGCCAGGAAGGCAGCTGTGGCCTGGCCCAGCTTGGCTTTCAGCAGGCAATCGGGTGTCAGCGGGCAAGTGTTGTTTTCCTTGTTAAAACATTCCGCCATGAAAAAATCGTTTTCCGTCTCGCGCACCACCGTGCCGATATTGATCTCGGCCGGATCGCGCGCCAGGCGCAGGCCGCCATTCCTCCCACGCACCGTTTCCACGATGCCTGACAGGCCCAGCTGGTGCACCACCTTCATCAGGTGATTCTTTGAAATGCTATGCAGGTCGGCGATGTCCTGGATGGTGACGAGGCGGTCGCGGTGCACGCCCAGATACATCAGGGTGCGCAGGGTATAGTCGGTATAGGCAGTCAGTCGCATGAGGTTCGCTTATAAAGATGTGGATTACATCCTTGTTTCAAGCCGCCAGCATACAGGAGAGTGCCTGGCCACCGCCACCGGCATGTGACTTGCGCCGTCACTTTTCAGCTGGGAAAGACAAATTTGGTTGCCTTTCGCTTAAATGCGTAGTAAATTTTCATATTGTTGTGCTGGCAAACAGCTTGCAAGCCCTTTGCTGCCCTTTTGACGTGGATTTTATTGATGAAAATCAAGAGTGTGGTGAGACAATAAGGTAAATTTACTACAAAATGGATGATGGGCGTTTCCCGAGCCGGGGAGCGCGTACTACGCAATCTGTGCGGAGCCGCCGTGGCCGCCCCAGGAAATGAATACCATGCAAATGAATGAAGTGAAAGACGAGCTGCTGAGCAGCGATATCCGCCAGCTGGGCCGTCTGCTGGGCGACGCCATCCGCAACCACCTGGGCGACCCCGCCTTCGAGCGCATCGAGCATGTGCGCCAGCTGGCCATTCGTTTCCGCCGCGACAATGATGAAGTGGCGCGCGCGCAGCTGTCGGACGCGCTGCAAGCGCTGTCGCAGGAAGAAACCACGCAATTGACGCGCGCTTTCAGCTATTTCTCGCTGCTGGCCAACATTGCAGAGGACCAACACCACATCCGCCGCACGCGCGCCCATTTGATCGCCGGTTCGCCGCCGCGCCAGGGTAGCCTCAGCCATGCCGTCGGCAATGTGTTCGACGCGGGCAAGGCCGATGCGCTGGAAACGTTCTTTGAAGATGCGTTTGTCAGCCCCGTCTTCACGGCGCATCCGACGGAAGTGCAGCGCAAGAGCATCCAGAATTGCCAGATGGCCATCGCGCGCCTGTTGAGCGAGCGCGACCGCGTGCAAATGACGCCGGAAGAGGCCGAGCAAAACGAAGAAGCGTTGGGCCGTGGCATCGTCACACTGTGGCAGACGCGGTTGTTGCGCACCAGCAAACTGTCCGTCATGGATGAGGTGGCCAATGGCCTGTCGTTCTACGATCACACCATCCTGCGCGAATTGCCGAAACTGTATTCCTCGCTGGAAACCATGCTGGCCCAGCGCGATGCCCGCTGGGAAGATGCGGAATTGCCCAATTTCATGAAGGTCGGCAGCTGGATCGGCGGCGACCGCGACGGCAACCCCTTCGTCACGGCCGACATCCTGCGCAGCACGCTGCAGACGCAGGCCGACAAGGTGCTGGACTTTTACCTCGGTGAATTGCGCAAGCTCGCTTCGCAACTGTCCTTGGCACAAATACTCAATGCATGCAGCGAGCCGCTGCGCGCGCTGGCCGAGCGCTCGGCCGATGCGTCACCGCACCGGGTCGACGAGCCGTACCGCCGCGCCCTGCATGGCATCCATGCGCGCCTGGATGCCACGCGCGTGGTTCTTTCTGGCAAGGGCAAGCAAGCCGAAGGCGTGCAGCCTTACGCTGCCGCGTTGGAATTGCTGGCCGACCTGGACGTGGTCCAGCATTCGCTCGTCAGCAATGGCTTGCGCGCGCTCGCGCGTGGCCGGCTGCGCCAGCTGCGCCGCGCCGTCAAGGTGTTCGGCTTCTCGCTGGCACCGCTCGATCTGCGCCAGAACTCCGACGTGCACGAGCGCGTCGTGGACGAACTGTTCGCCGGTGCCCAGCCGGGCCTCGTGTATCTGGACCTCGATGAAGAGCAGCGCATCGCCGTGCTGCTGGCCGAACTGGAATCGCCGCGCCTGCTGACCTCGCCGTATGCGCAATACTCCGAGGAAACCACGTCCGAACTCGACATCTTCCGCGCCGTGCGTGAAGCCCATGTCAAATATGGCCGTGAATCGGTGCCGAACTGCATCATTTCGAAGGCAGCCAGTGTCTCGGATTTGCTGGAAGTGGCCTTGTTGCTGAAAGAAGTGGGCTTGCTGCGCCAGGATAGCCGCGAAGTGGACGTCAACATCATTCCCCTGTTCGAAACGATCGACGACTTGCGCGCCGGCCCCGCCATCATGGCGCGCGCCTTCGGCCTGCCGTTCTACCGTGGCTTGCTGGCGTCGCGCACTGACCAGCAGGAAGTCATGCTCGGCTATTCGGACAGCAACAAGGACGGCGGCTTCTTGACCTCCGGCTGGGAACTCTACAAGGCCGAGATCGAACTGGTGACGGTCTTCAAGCAATACCAGATCAAGCTGCGTCTGTTCCATGGCCGCGGCGGTTCCGTCGGACGTGGCGGCGGCCCCAGCTACGAAGCCATCCTGGCCCAGCCGGCCGGTGCCGTGCAGGGACAGATCCGCCTGACGGAGCAGGGCGAAGTCATCACGGCCAAGTATGCGAACCCGGAAGTAGGGCGCCGCAACCTGGAAGTGCTGGTGGCTGCCACCATTCAGTCGACCCTGCTGCCGCAGGCGCAGCTGCAGCCGAAGGCCTCGGCCGGCGCGGGCCACCTGGCGGCCATGGAAGAGCTGTCCGGCACGGCTTTGAACGCTTACCGCGACCTGGTCTACGGCACGCAAGGCTTCGAACAGTATTTCTGGGAATCGACAGTGATCGCGGAAATTGCCGCGCTCAATATCGGCAGCCGTCCCGCCTCGCGCAAGAAATCCACGTCCATCGAGGATTTGCGCGCCATTCCCTGGGTCTTGAGCTGGGCACAATGTCGCTTGATGCTGCCGGGCTGGTTCGGTTTTGGTTCCGCCGTGCAAGCCTACCTGGCCGCCCATCCGGCCGATGGCGCCGACGTGCTGCGCGGCATGTACACGGATTGGCCATTCTTTACCTCCTTGCTGTCGAACATGGATATGGTCCTGGCAAAGAGCGATATCGCCATTGCCGGCAAGTATGCGGAACTGGTCAAGGACAAGGCCTTGCGCGAGGCCATCTTTACACGCATCCGCGCCGAATACGCGGCCACGCTGGACGCCTTGAAGCTGATTACGGGCCAGGAAGAGTTGCAGCAAGCCAACCCGCTGATGCAGCGCTCGATACGCAACCGCTTCCCGTATATCGACCCGCTCAATCACGTGCAGGTGGAGCTGTTGAAACGCTTCCGTGAGGGCAAGCAAGATGCGGCGGCGCGTACGGGCATCCATTTGTCGATCAACGGCATCGCGGCGGGGTTAAGGAACAGTGGTTAATTGTTAGGGTCAGTCACTGCGTGATCGGAATGCGCCCCACTGGGGCGTATTCCCCCGCCGGGTTTGACCCCAGCAGTTGTGTTTGGGCTGGTTTTGAGTAAAAAACAACAAGGAGACAGCATGACCATCAAAGTTGCCATCAATGGCTATGGCCGCATCGGCCGCAATGTCTTGCGCGCGTTTTATGAAGGCGGCAAGCAGCAGGATATCGAAATCGTCGCCATCAACGACCTGGGCGATGCCAAGTCAAATGCGCATTTGACGCGCTACGACACGGTGCACGGCAAGTTTCCCGGCGTCGTCACCATCGATGGCGACAACATGATCGTCAATGGCGACCGCATCCGCGTCTTCGCGCAGCGCGACCCGGCCCTGATACCGTGGGGCGAACTGGGCGTGGACGTGGTGCTCGAATGCACGGGTTTCTTTACCACCAAGGAAAAAGCCTCGGCCCACCTGAAGGGGGGAGCAAAGAAAGTCATCATTTCCGCGCCGGGTGGCAAGGATGTGGACGCGACCATCGTGTTTGGCGTCAACCAGCACGTGCTGAAGGCATCGGATACGGTCATCTCGAACGCTTCGTGCACGACGAATTGCCTCGCGCCACTGGTCAAACCGCTCAATGACGCCATTGGCATCGAATCGGGCCTGATGACCACCGTGCACGCCTACACGAACGACCAGGTACTCTCCGACGTGATGCATGAAGACTTGCGCCGCGCCCGCTCGGCCACGCATTCGATGATCCCTACCAAGACGGGCGCGGCGGCGGCTGTCGGTCTGGTCTTGCCGGAACTGAATGGCAAGCTGGACGGTTTCGCCATCCGCGTGCCGACGATTAACGTCTCGCTGGTCGACCTGTCTTTCATCGCCAAGCGCGACACGACGGTGGTCGAAGTCAATGCCTTGCTGAAAACGGCGTCGGAAGGCGCGCTGAAAGGCATCCTCACATACCAGACGGAACCGCTCGTTTCCATCGACTTCAACCACAACCCGGCTTCGTCGAACTTCGATTCGACCCTGACCAAGGTTTCGGGCCGCCTCGTGAAAGTGTCGTCGTGGTACGACAACGAGTGGGGCTTCTCGAACCGCATGCTCGACACCACGGTTGCCCTGATGGCGGCCAAGTAAGAACGTAGTACCGCTGATCCAGCGCACCAGGACGGCCGGCCCACAAGGCTGGCCCTTGTAGCAACTCATTATAGAAAGCAGCACACCATGACCATGCAAGTACAGCAACGCGCCACCAAGATCGTTTCCACCATCGGCCCTGCTTCGAACGATATCGATACCCTCGTCCGCATGTTCAAGGCCGGCGTCGACGTCGTGCGCCTGAACTTTTCGCATGGCAAGGCGCAAGACCATATCGACCGCGCCCGCATGGTGCGCGAAGCGGCAGCCCTGTGCGGCCGCGAAGTGGCCATCATGGCCGACTTGCAAGGGCCAAAGATTCGCGTCGGCAAGTTTGAAGAAGGCAAGATTTTCCTGGAAAACGGCGCTTCCTTCATCCTCGACGCGAAGTGGGGTGAAAACGGCGAGCTGGGCAACCTGGAACGCTGCGGCCTCGACTACAAGGAATTGCCGCGCGACTTGCGCACCGCCGACGTGCTGCTGCTCAACGACGGCTTGATCGTGCTGACGGTCGATAAAGTCGTCGGCAGCGAAATCCACACCACCGTCAAGATCGGCGGCGAATTGTCGAACAACAAGGGCATCAACCGCCAGGGCGGCGGCCTGTCCGCGCCGGCCCTGACGGCGAAAGACATGGAAGACGTGAAAACGGCGATGAGCTTCCAGGCCGATTACGTGGCCGTGTCCTTCCCGAAAAACGCCACCGACATGGTGATGGCGCGCCAGCTGGCCAATATCGCCGGCGAAGCGTGGGACCATAAGCCGATGATGATCGCCAAGATCGAGCGCGCGGAAGCCATTCCTGCCTTGCAGGAAATTCTCGACGCTTCCGACGGCATCATGGTGGCACGCGGCGACCTGGCAGTCGAGGTGGGCAATGCGGCCGTGCCGGCCTTGCAAAAGCGCATGATCAAGATGGCGCGCGCGTCGAACAAACTGGCGATCACGGCCACGCAGATGATGGAATCGATGATCGTCAACGCCGTGCCGACCCGCGCGGAAGTATCGGACGTGGCCAATGCCGTGCTCGACGGCACGGACGCCGTCATGACGTCGGCCGAAACGGCCTCGGGCCGCTATCCGATCGAAACGGTGGAAGCCATGGCCGCCATCTGCCTGGACGCGGAAAAATGGGATACCTGCAAGCTGGACGCCGATTTCCTCAACGCCACGTTCTCGCGCATCGACCAGTCGATCGCCTACGGCGCCCTGTTTACGGCCCATCACCTGCGCGTGAAAGCCATTGCCACCCTGACGGAATCGGGTTCCACGGCACTGTGGATGAGCCGCTGCAACATCGACATCCCCATCGTCGCGCTGACCCCCAGTGTGGGCACGCGCCGCAAGCTGGCCCTGTACCGCAACGTCAGCACGCTGGAACTGACGTCCGGCACCGACCGCGACAAAGTCTTGCAACAGGCGGAAGACTTGCTGCTGGAACATAAGGTCGTGGCCAAGGGCGACACCGTCGTGCTGACCTGGGGCGAGCCGATGGGCAAGGTCGGCGGCACGAACGCGCTGAAAATCATGAAGATCGGCCAGCACTAAGCATGGCATAGTTGGAAACGGCGTAAGCCGGCTTGGCGCTGCGCGCACAAGCCGGCAAGCGTCGCTGCAGACTTAAGAATGCCTGAAACAGGCGTCCACACCGGCGAACCGCAGGCTAGATGCGCAATCAGCCGTTGCGGCGCCCACATTTCCGTGTCAGCATGGTTTTCCTGCCTTCCGAGGCGACTCCGGAGTCCATGATGAGTACCTACCTTCCTGCCTTGATCTGGTCGCTATCGGCCTTCGCCTGCCTCTACATTGCCAAACGCCGCTGCTTGAAAACAACTGTCTTGCGGGCAGTCCTGGTGGTTTTTCTGGGACCGTTTGCCATTCCCTTCGTGCTGGCCGCAAGCCCAGAGACCCGCCATCGGGCATAATCGCCCGCGACCAGCTGATCGAATACGACAGTATATAAAGCACTAGCAGCCACGTTGAAACAACAGTTTCCAGGCATCAGTGGCCACTGGCATTGACGCCGGACGTTCGCCCCGTTGGCCGAGGTGACCGGCTGCGGCCGGCCCTGAACCTGCCCGTCCCGGGCGCCCTCGCCAGGTCCCGTGGCCAGGCAACTGGTGCGATCGGCTCGCGCGTGAGAAGATAGATACTTTCCCATTTGGCAATTGAAAGAACCGTCAAGATGAAACCCGGATATGCTGCTGTATTGATGCTCATGCTCGCTTGCACGGCCCAGTCCCGGGCGCAGGACGCATCATGCGATGCGGACGACAGAGCGGCCGTGACATCGCTCGATGCACTCCCTGCCCAGGTTCAGGACTTGCTGGGGCGCGCCAGGCCGGGCATCGACGGGATCGCGGACATCGGTGGTAAATTCAATCCGAGCGATGTTATCCTCGATCAAACCGTGCCGATGCGCAGGCTGATTGGCGGTGTCGCAGGCCAGCGCTGCATCTCGCTGACCGTCGAATACGGCGGCGTGGGTCACTATGAAAAAAAACTGGAGTACCGCTTGATTGCGCATAGCTGGGTGCAAATAAAGGGAGCGAATGCGGAATGGGCGCCTGCCGCCTTGCCACCGGGGATACGCTGATGCTGACACCACCATCTACCGGCTCTTTCAGGAGTGAACGTGAAACCGAATGACATGCGCATCGCCTTGTTGATCGATTGCGACAACGTGAGCAGCAGCGCCGTAGAAGGCGTCCTTGCCGAGCTGGCCAAGCATGGCACCGTCAATGTGCGGCATGCGCATGGCGACTGGAAGAGCAGCTATCTGAGTGGCTGGGTAGAAAAACTCCATCCCAATGCGATACGTCCCTTGCAGCAGTTCGCGTATACCAGTGGCAAGAATGCGACGGACGCTGCGATGATCATCGATGCGATGGACTTGCTGTACAGCAAGAACGTCGACGGCTTCGCCTTGATGACGAGCGACAGCGATTTCACGCCGCTGGTCATGCGGATCCTGGAGAGCGGCTTGCCTGTCTTCGGCTTTGGCGAACGAAAAACGCCTTTGGCCTTCGTGCAAGCGTGCTCGCAGTTTATCTACATTGAAAACCTGGTGCCCGCGTCGCAAGTGGCGGCGGGGCAGGCAACGGCCGAGGCCGAACCCGTTCGTGACAGCGCGTTGATCGAGGATCCCGTCCTGACGCAACTGTTGCTCAATGCCGTGAGTCAGACTTCCGAGATCGACGGCTGGTCCCATTTGAGCAAGGTCGGCAAGTACGTGTCCAATACCAGTTCTTTTTCGCCCATCAACTACGGTTACAAAAAACTCAGTGAAGTCTTGCGCGCGAGCGGCATATTCGATATCGAGATGCGCAGCGATAACACGGCGATGTATGTCAAGCCCAACATCGTGCGGCATGCGCCGGCGGCAGCGAAGCCCGCGCAAAAACGTTAAGCAGGCGTTGAGGGGCTGGTAATGAAGAGCTTGTATATGAACCGCCAGCAGCCACACTGAAACAACAGTTTGCCTGGATGGACGGGCGCCGGCATTGACGCAGGCGTGCAGTGTTTGCGATAATGAGAATTATTCTCAGTTGGGTGGCGTGTTCCACCCGGCTATCGCAACCCCTCTACCTTGCCGCTTGCAGCGCAGGAGTCCCTAGTGAACATTGCGCAGTCCGGCGAATCGATCGCAGTCATTTACAGCAATCATCATGGCTGGCTGATGCGCTGGCTGCGCGCCAAGCTGCAGTGCGCGGACCATGCGGCCGACCTGGCCCACGATACCTTTGTGCGCCTGCTGACGGCCCCGCAAGGAGGCCGGCAAACCTTGCATGAACCGCGCGCCTACCTGACCACCGTGGCGCAGCGCTTGCTGATCGACCATTACCGGCGCCTGTCGCTGGAGCAGGCGTGGCTGGAAACCCTGGCGCAGCAGCCCGATCTGCTGATGCAGTCGCCGGAAGAGCGTTTGCTGGTGCGCGAAGCCTTGCAGCGCATCGATACCATGCTCGATGGCTTGCCGCCGCTGGTGCGCAGCGCCTTCCTGCTGGCGCATGTCGACGGCCTTGCTTACGGGGAAATCGCCCGGCGCCTGGCCGTGAGCGAGCGCAGCATCAAGCGCTACATGGTGCAGGCGTTTGAGCGCTGCATCCTGCTGATCCTGTGAGCGCCAGCATGATTGCCATCGATCCCGGCGCCGCGCGGGCGGCAGCGCAATGGCTGGTGCGCCAGCATGCAGGCGCCTTGACCCCCGACGAGCAGCAAGCGTTCCAGACCTGGCGCGCCAGCGATCCCGCGCACGAAATGGCGTGGAAGCGGGCCGAGCTGGTGTGCGGCACCCTGGCCAGCGTGCCGGCCGCGCTGCGCCAGACGGCGGACACGGTGCCAACATCGCCGCAGCGGCGCGCCGTGCTCTACGGCCTGGCCGGGCTGATCGCGGCCGGGCCGGCACTGTGGCTGGCCAGCCAGTCGGCACCCTGGCAGGCTTGGCGCGCCACCATCCGCACGGCCAGGGGCGAAATCCGCCACTTGACCTTACCAGATGGCACGCAACTGGCGCTCAATACGGACACGGCCATCGACCTGCGCTTTGACGGCGCGGCGCGGCTGGTGCTATTGCATGCGGGCGAACTCCATGTCGCCACGGCGCACGACGGGGCCGTGCCAGCGCGCCCATTCCTCGTGCGCAGCAGCAATGGCGTCGTGCACGCGCTGGGCACGCACTTCAGCGTGCGCCACGCTGGCAGCGTGCTGGCGCCGCGTACGCAGGTGAGCGTCAGCGAAGGCGCCGTCGAGATACAGCCAAGTGAAGCCCCCGGCGCCTTGCGCAGGGTCGATGCGGGCCGGCAGGGCAGTTTCGACGACCGTGCCGTTTCTGCCTTGACGCCGCTGGCGCCGCACGCTGCCGGCTGGCTGCAGGGCGTGCTGATCGCCGAGCGCATGCCGCTGGGCGAGGTGCTCGAACAGGTGGCGCGCTATCGCTACGGCGTGCTGCGCTGCGATCCGGCGCTTGCTGCCATGCCCGTGGATGGCATTTTTCAGCTGAACGACCCGGACAACATCCTGCTCTTGCTGCAGCGCGCCTTGCCGATCCGGCTGGTGCGTCGCACGCGCTACTGGATCAGTGTCGAGGCGGCTTGACGTCACTTGCAGAATTTGCCGTTTGCCTGTCCCTTTTTTCAGATTGCTCCGTCATACAAGGTAGAGAACGAACAATCCGAACCATCGAAAGGGCTTACATGGCTTTGCAGCACCGCATCCTTGCACCATTTTCACCAGCGCGACTGACGCTCCATCCCACCACGGGCGCCGTGCGCGCCGCGCTGGTCCTGTTCCTTGCCGTGGGCGCGGCCGGCGCCAGTTTGCCGCAGGCCGCGCTGGCCGCCGAGTCCGGCGCTGCCGCCAGCGCGCGCGCCTATCATATTCCTGCCGGCAGCCTGCGCGATGCGCTGTCCACGTTTGCCATCGCCGCAGGGATCAACCTGTCCACCCAGGGCGTGGCACTCGACGGCCTGGCGACGCCGGGCTTGCAGGGGCGCCATGGCGTCTCCGCCGGCTTGCAAAAACTGCTGCAGGGCAGCGGCCTGGAAGTGACGGATGGTGGCAATGGCAATTATCTGTTGCGTAAAATCAATACCAGCACGG
Organism: Janthinobacterium pasteuri; assembly: GCF_051380775.1. NCBI lineage: Bacteria > Pseudomonadati > Pseudomonadota > Betaproteobacteria > Burkholderiales > Oxalobacteraceae > Janthinobacterium > Janthinobacterium pasteuri. The sequence goes on from NZ_JBNYXS010000007.1 coordinate 126,246, forward strand.
CCGATGGCGGCCTGGCCAGCATGCCCGCCGTGATCGTCAGCGCCGAGGCGGACCGCGCCACGGAAGGCACGGGTTTATACACGTCGAGGAATATGTCGACCGCCACGGGCTTGAACCTGTCGCAGCGCCACACGCCGCAAACGGTCAGCGTCATTTCGCGCCAGCAAATGGAAGATTTCGACCTGACCACCTTGCAGGACGTGGCGCGCGCCACGCCCGGCCTGTATGGCAAGACGCAGGGCGTGTCCGACCAGGAAACCACGTATTTTGCGCGCGGTTTTGCCTTGAGCCACGTGAATGTCGATGGCTTGCCGCTCGATGTCACGGGGTTCAATGAACGCAACGTCTCCGCCGACATGCTGATGTACGACCGCGTGGAAGTGGTGCGCGGCGCCACGGGCCTGATGGAAGGGGCGGGCGCACCGTCGGGCAGCATCAACATGATACGCAAGCGTCCCACGGCCACGCCATTGCTGAACGCGTCTGCCCACCTGGGCAGCTGGAAGGACCGGCAATTGACGGTCGATGCCAGCAATGCGCTGAATGAATCGGGCAAGGTGCGCGGGCGTGTGGCGGCCAGCTGGCGCGACAGTGACAGCTTTGTCGACGTGGTCAACAATACCAACGGTACCGTGTATGCGATCGTGGAAGCGGACCTGACGCCATCGACCACGGCCGGCATCGGCTTTTCGCGTCAGCACAGTCGCACCGACGGCGTGTTCGTCGGCTTGCCGACCTTGCTTGACGGCCGTCACATGGACTTGCCCCGCTCGACTTTCCTGAATAATGCCGATTCCTTCCAGAAACGCGATAACAACGTGGTCTTCGCCGACCTGGAAACGCAGCTGGAGAAGGGCTGGCGCAGCCGCTTCGCCATCACGCGCATCGATGCCTCGTCAAGCACGCGCAACACCACGAACAGCCGCGTCGATGGCGAAACGTATTTGCTGGAACAGTCGGAAACGGGCTGGAAGTACAACACGCAACAAGTGGTGGCCGACTGGCGCTTGAGCGGCCCCGTCACCTGGTTCGGCCGCCAGCATGACCTCATCGTCGGCGCCAGTTACCGCCATGACGACTCGGATGCGGGCCAGAGCTGGGAAGGCGCGCAAACGCGCGTGATCGATATCCGCCACTGGAATCCGCGTGCCTACCCGATGCGCGGCGGGCCGTTCGAGCCCTATAACTGGGGCCGCAAGACGGACGAGAAGGGTATCTATGCGGCCGGCAATTTCAGCCTGGCCGATCCGCTGCGCCTGGTGCTGGGCGGACGCTTCGGCTGGTATGCGCAGGACGTCACGGGCTGGTATGCCAGCAACCCGACGTGGCGCCGCGACCTGACGGAAAACGCCAAGTTCACGCCGTACGCGGGCCTGGTCTACGATCTGGACCAGCACCATTCCCTGTATGCGAGCGGCACGCAGATCTTCCAGCCGCAAAGCGTGCTCGATGTACAGGGCAATACCTTGCCGCCTTTGAGCGGCAGCAACCTGGAAGCGGGCGTCAAGGGAGAATATTTTGGTGGCAGGCTCAACGCCAGCGGCGCCTTGTTCCGCATCAAACAAAACAACCGCGCCATGACCGATGAAGTCAATTGCCCCACGGGCGGCGCCATCTACTGCGCCCGCGCTGCCGGGCAGGTGCGGAGCGAAGGCGTCGATCTGCAATTGTCGGGCTCGCCTTTGCCGGGCTGGCAGATCGCGGGCGGCTACACCTATGTACTGGCCAAGTATACGAAAGATAGCGTGACCGCCAACATCGGCCAGCGCATCGCCACCGATGAGCCGAAGCAATTGTTCAAGCTGTACACGAATGTGCAGCTGAGCGGCAGCCTGGCGCGGTGGAATATGGGCGCCTCCGTGACTGCACAGGACAAGATTGACCGCCGCGACACGGCTTACCTGACGCAGCAGGGCGGCTACGCCATCGTCGGGCTGACGGCCGGCTACCGTCTCAGCGAGCAGCTGCAGCTGCGCGTGAATATCGATAATGTGCTGGACCGCCGCTATTACCAGGGCCTCGGTTATGCCTGGTCGGGCGGGCTGGAACGCTACGGTGCGCCGCGCAGCGTGCTGCTATCTCTGAACTACAAGCTGTAGCCGTGGCGCCAGCGGAGCGCGCCCGTCGGGGCGCCTCTGCTACACTGCCGCCGTCTTCATTTTCACACTGCTCCCATGTCCGCTACGCCAGTCCTGACGCCCCTGAAAAACGCTTTCCAGCTATCGCGCGCCGAGAATAATATTGAGCTGATCCTGCCCGAACTGCTGGCCGCGCAACTGCATGTCGTCATCGGCGGGCAAAGCGAGCAGATCGACCTGTTCCTCGTGCCATCGCCCAATCCCGAGCGCCAGTGCGTGACGGTGGCGGAAGACCTGGCCTTCCTGAGCGGCATCGCGTTCCCCAAGATTCCCGTCACGGGCGCGCAATTGCTCGCCTCGATTCCGCCCGGGATCGAGATCGTCATCCTGCATGGCGACGGCGCCAACTACCTGACGCGCGAGCAGCTGGCGTGGTTTCGTGGCATGCTGACACCCGGCGCTTGAAGCCGGCGCGCGCCGAATGGATCCGTTTTTCGCCGGCCGACGATGCAAGTTCTCATGCGGAGATGATGGCCGATCTGCGTCACGTGCTGTGGCGCAGCGAGGGTTGCTGTGCCAGATCAAGGACGAACTGAGCCGCCGCTGTAGACTGGCCGGTCTTCCTGTCAGCGAGACGGCTGGCCGAATCCGCCAGCAATCCGGGGCCAGCCGCGCACGCTGGCCGCAGGCACAGGCGGCCATTGTCGTATCGCCGCCGCAATAAATATCATTTTTGATAACTATATTGCTGAAGTCCTATGAATATGTTCGCAAAGCAACTATACTCATGGCTCTTTAAAAAATCATCGTCACGCTGGCGGCCAGACATCCGCGCCAGAGTTCGTACGCATTCCGCTTTTTCACTCTGTAAAAGCACCTTTCCCCCGCGCGGCAGGCGCGGGCGTGATGACCGAGCCTTGCCCTGGTCGACTGCTACCGTTGTCATTTCCGCTGTGTTGCCGCTTTAGTAAAAAGCGTGGCGCCGGCGCGCGCGGTGCGCCGTCATGTTTTGCGACGTCACGTTTCACTCACCTTATGCCACGACAGTATGCTTAGTTCCATGTTTGATGTATCGGACAACACGCTTGCCTATATCTATGGCACGCACAATGCCTGGCTGGTGCTGTTTTCCATCGCTATCGCCATCTTTACCTCGTTCATGGCGCTGCAGATCGCCGGCATGGCGCGCAGCAGCGAGCGCGGCTTCCAGCGCCAGACAGCCATCATCACGGGCGCCATCGCGCTCGGCGGCGGTATCTGGTCGATGCACTTCATCGGCATGCTGGCCTTCGACATCTGCACGCGTGTGTCCTTCGAGCCGAGCCTGACTCTGCTGTCCATGCTGCCAGGGGTGGCCGCTTCGTGGGTGGCGCTGCACTTGCTGGCGCGCCCGCGCATCAGCTGGCGCCAGCTGGTGGTGGGCGGCGTGCTGGTGGGGCTGGGCATCGGTTCCATGCATTACAGCGGCATGGCCGCCATGCAGACTTCGCTGACCCTGCATTACCAGCCCTGGCTGTTCGCGCTGTCGCTGCTGGTGGCCGTCGTCATGGCCATGCTGGCGCTGTGGATACGCTTCGGCCTGAGCGCCTTTTGCCAGCGCCTCAGTGCGCTGACTGCGCTGCTGGTCAGCAGCGTCGTCATGGGCCTGGCCATTTCGGGTATGCATTACACGGGTATGCTGGCGGCGCGCTTTTCCGGTACGCCCACGGCAGGCGAAAACACGATTACCGTGCAAGCCTCGTTCGTGGCCCTGGCCGTGGCACTGATCACCGTCACCCTGACCGTCTTCGTGGCCGCCGCGAACGGCTTGCTGCGCTACCGCCAGTTGCTGCGCCACGCCAGCGTCAGCGAGTCGCGCCTGCGCGCCATCGTCGACACGGCCGCCGATGGCCTGATCACCATCGATGGCCAGGGCAAGGTGCGCTCTTTCAATCCCGCCGCGGAAAGCCTGTTTGGCTGGAGCGAAGCGCAGATCGTCGGGCGCGACGCCAGCGTGCTGCTGCAAGCAGCCGACGGCGCCGAGTACGAGGGCTATCTGCGCGACTACCTGGACACGGGCGCCTCGCGCATCCTCGACAGCGGACGCGAACTCGATGGCCGCCACAAGGATGGTGCGGTGCTGCCCATGCGCGTGGCGATCGGCAAGATCGACACGCCGGGCCAGCCCCTGTTCGTGGCCTTCGTGACGGACATGCGCTCTTCTCGCAGCATGGAGCAGGCGCTGAAGGACAGCGAGCGCCAGTACCGTACCCTGATCCGCAATATCCCCGGCGTGTCCTTCCACTGCAGCTTCGCGCCCGAATGGAAGACGATCTTCATCAGCGATGCCGTCTTCAACCTGACAGGCTGGATGCCGCAGGACTTCGTCGAAGGGCGGGTCAGGCTGTTCGACCTGGTGCATCCGGACGACCGCCAGCGCGTCAACGATACCTGCGTGCAGGCGGCCGGCGAAAAACGCGACTTCGAGAACGTCTACCGCATGATTCACCGTGACGGGCGCGAGCGCTGGGTGCGCGAAAGCAGTGGCCCCGTGCTCGATAACGATGGCGTGGTGCGCTGGATCGACGGCGTCATCCTCGACATCACGGAAAGCGAATTGCGCAACGCCGAATACGAAGGCAAGGTGACGGCCATCTCGCGCGCGACGGCCGTCATCGAGTTCGACCTGCAAGGGCGCATCCTGGCGGCTAACCAGAACTTCCTCGACCTGGTTGGCTACCAGCTCGACGACGTGCTGGGCCTGCATCACAGCATCTTCTGCGAACCGGATTATGTGACCTCGCCGGACTACATCGCGTTCTGGCAGCAGCTGGCCAATGGCCAGTTCAACACGGGCGAGTACAAGCGCATCGACAAGCATGGCCGGGAAGTGTGGATACAGGCCTCGTACAACCCGATCTTCAACACGGACGGCAAGCCGTTCAAGGTGGTCAAGCTGGCCACCGACGTCAGCGAGCGGCGCGCCATGCAGGAAAACCTGCGCGCGGCGAAAGACCGCGCCGAGCTGGCCGCCGAATCGAAGACCAGCTTCCTGGCCAACATGAGCCATGAAATCCGCACGCCGATGAACGCCATCATCGGCTTTACGGAAGTGCTGCTGGGGACAGCGCTGGACAGCCTGCAGCGCCGCCATCTGGGCACGGTGCGCCAGTCGGCGCGTTCCCTGCTCGAACTGCTCAACGACATTCTCGACACGGCCAAGCTGGAAAAAGGCGCCACCGAGCTGGAACTGGTGGACTTTTCGCTGCCGGACCTGGTCGACCATGTGGCGGCTTCCCTGCGCATCACGGCGCAGGCGCGCGACCTGGTGTTGCATGTGGATGTCGATCCGGGCATGGCCCAGTTCTTCCTGGGCGACGCGCGCCGGGTGCAGCAGGTGCTGACCAATCTGATCGGCAATGCCGTCAAGTTCACGGAAGTGGGCCATGTGCGCGTGGCAGTCGGCATGCAGGGCGAGCAGGTGCATATCGCCGTGCAAGACACGGGCATCGGCATCCCCGCCGACCGCCTGGACAAGATCTTCGCGCCGTTTACGCAAGCCGATTCCTCCATGAGCCGGCGCTTTGGCGGCACGGGCCTGGGCACGACGATTTCGCTGCAATTGGTCGAACTGATGGGGGGCACCATCACGGTGGAAAGCACCCTGGGCGTGGGCAGCGTGTTCCACGTGCTGCTGCCGCTGGCGCCGGGCAAGGCCGTGTTGCGCCGCAGTGAGCAGCCCGTGGTGGCTTTGCCGCCGCTGCGCATCCTGGCGGCCGACGACGTGCCGCAGAACGTGGAGCTGCTCCTGATCAGCCTGGGCGCGGCCGGTCACCAGGTGATCGCCGCCAGCGATGGCGAGAGCGCCGTGCGCGAGTTCAGTAAAGGCAGCTTCGACATCGTCCTGATGGACGTGCAGATGCCGCGCATGGATGGCCTGGAAGCGACGCGCCTGATTCGCGCGCACGAGCGCGAACAGGGCTTGAAGGCGACACCCATCATCGCGCTGACGGCCAGCGTGCTGGAACAGGACCGGCGCGCCGCGCAGGCGGCGGGCATGAACGGTTTTGCTTCGAAACCGCTTGAAATGCACAAGCTGACGGCGGAAATTGCCCGCCTGCTCAATATCGCCGTGGCCATGCCGGCTCCTGCGTCCGGCGCGGCGACGCGTGCGGCCGCCGGCCAGGTGGACTGGCAGCGTGGCATTGCCCTGTGGGGCGGCCGCGAAGCCTTGCAGCGGGCCATTGCGCGCTTCGTGCAGGCGAATGGCGATTGCGCCGCCATGCTGGCCGCGGAGCTGGAACGTGGCGGCAGCAGCGTGGCTGGCCACCTGCTGCACCGTATCAAGGGCGCGGCGGGCAACCTGTGCCTGGTGCAGGTCGAAAGCCTGTTGGAACGCATCGAGCAAGCGATCGCGCGCCAGCTGCCGGCGACCGAATTGCTGGTGCAGCTGGCTGCCGCCTTCATGGCCCTGGCCGGCGAGCTGGAGGAGGGCACCATGGCGACACCGGCGCAGGCCAACGCAACGCCTGATGCCGCCGTACCGCTCGATGCATCGGTCGCCGGTGCCTTGCTGCGGCAAGCCATCGCCAGCCTGGAAGGCGGGCAGCTGGACGACCCCTTGATGGCGCAGATCGCCGCCATGCTGGCGCCGCACGGCCAGCAACAGCGCCTGCAGGCGCTGGCCAGCGCCATCGACGACTTTGAATTTGCGCGCGCCGCGGGCGTGCTGCGCCAGCTGCTGGCGTGGCTGGCAGCACCTGCACCTGCCGACCTTTCCTGATATTGGGCTAACGATGACCTTACACGAAGACAAACCGATCCTGCTGCTGGTGGACGACGAAGCGACGAATCTGCAGGTGCTGCGCCAGATCCTGCAGGACGATTACCGCCTGCTGTATGCCAAAGATGGCGAGAAGGCGCTGGAACTGGCGCAGAACAATCCCGTCGAACTGATCTTGCTCGACATCATGATGCCCTCCATGACGGGCTATGAAGTGTGCCGGCAGCTGAAAGCCATGCCGGCCACCGCGTCCATCCCCGTCATTTTCGTCACCGCCCTGTGCGACGTGAAGGATGAGGCGGACGGCTTTGACGCCGGCGCCGTCGACTACATCACCAAGCCCGTCAGCCCGTCCATCGTGCGCGCCCGCGTGCGCACGCATCTGTCGCTGGTAGACGCCGAGGAATTGCGCCGCTCGCGCCTGCAGGTGATCCAGACCCTTGGCCAGGCGGCCGAATACAAGGATAACGAGACGGGCATGCACGTCATCCGCATGAGCTATTACGCGCGCCAGCTGGCGCTGGCGGCCGGCTACAGCGCGGCGCATGCGGAAGATTTGCTCAACGCGGCCCCCATGCACGACGTGGGCAAGATCGGCATCCCCGACGCCATCCTGCAAAAGCCGGGCAAGCTCGATGCGGACGAATGGCAAGTCATGCGTCGCCACGCGGAAATCGGCGCGGCCATCATCGGCGAGCACGCGGGCGGCCTGCTGAAAATGGCGCGCACCATCGCCCTGACGCACCACGAGAAATGGGATGGCAGCGGCTATCCGCAAGGATTGAAAGGCGAGGAAATCCCCCACGAAGGCCGCATCGTCGCCATCGCCGACGTCTTCGACGCCCTCACCAGCGAACGCCCGTACAAGCCCGCCTGGACGGTGTCGGACGCAATCGCCACCATGCAGCGCGACAGCGGCACGCACTTCGACCCGCAGTTGCTGGCGCTGTTCGTGGAACACTTGCCGGCCATGCTGGAGATCAAGGACAAGTGGCGCGAGCCGGCGTAGGGCGTATCAAGTCAGGGCGGGTTCACGCGCAGGTGATCGGCAAGCAGGCGCGCGTATGCATCAGTGTTGCCGAATTGCACGTTTGAGCATGCCATGCTTTTGCCCAATGTTGCCATATGGCGTGACGATATCGCATAGGCCAGTTTGCCGGGCTGGCGGCGCGATGGATACATGAAGCCGTGAATTGCGCCGGTCTCTTGCGCAATGATCTGATCCAGCTGCCAGCCCAGCCATTGGCACCAGGCGTGATCGGGACTGCGCAATTGATCGTAAATACCAAGCCGGCTGGCTGCCAGCCCTGTCAGGTCGAGCAAGTTCAGGGGGATGGCGAATGACAAGGTTGCGATCAGCGCTAGTTCTGCCCTGCGCGCGATGTAAAACGTGCCCGGGCGCGTGACATCGTTGCAGTAAAGCTGAGCTTCCCAGGCCGCCGTGTAGGCATCGTCCGCGATATATACCCAGTGATAGGGGAAACCGTCCGGGCCGGCCAGCTCGGCAGGTGGGCCGAAGCGGTAGGTGCGTCCGACCTTCGCCGGCCAGATGGATGCTGTGTTCCACGCCGCGCGCACCAGGGCCTGGTCGGCTTGAAAGGTGACGACATTGCGCAATAGTTCAGCGCGTAGCGATGCCAGCGCCGGCAGGCGCGCAGCTATTTCTGGCGGGATAGGTGTTTCTTCCAGTTCAGGCCTCATGCCGGACTAGCCTACGATGTCAGCCATCCCCCTATGCTGCCACTTGGCCGCCGTCAGCACCTTGCGCAATCTCGCGTTTGCCGGCAGATCCAGCAGCGCTTGCTGGCTTGGATGGATCTCGGCTCGCGTCTCGAATGATTTGCCTGCAAGCATCTCTGCTGGCGACAGTTCGTTAAATTCGTCGACACTACTGACCCAGAAGGCATGGATTTCACTCGTCGGCTGGTCGGAAAGGACGGCCAGTACCGGTTCAATCAGTTCCGGCACCGGCTGGACAAATTGCCAGGCTGGAAATTCCTTGCCGATGCTGCGTCCCTTGGGCGTCACGCAATAAAACCGCCTGCTTTCCACTGCGCGATACAGCGACGCCTGCGACAGTTCCACCCATCCTTGTCCAATGACATCGGACACCTTGAGTTTTGACACGGGAAGCTGGAGCGGCGCGAGCGGCCGCGCGGCGCCCAGCGAGGCGCGCGCCTGATGGAGTGCGCGCGTGGCCAGGTCGATCAGGCGCTGGCGCTCGGGGCCTTGCGCCAATATGTCGAGTTGTGCGGTCACGAGCTGCGAGAATTGTTCCACCACCCGCAGGTCGCTATCTGTTGATGCCTGACGGTCGGGCGCCAGAGTATCGTGATGCAGATGCGCTGTCATGATGATTCCTTTGCAGTAGCATGGTAAAGAACATCTTATACAAGATTCTCATGTTTCGCAACTTTATCATGCGGCGCAACTTTCTTATCCAACGGTAAGCCATGCGGGGGAGAATGCCAAGTGCCTTAAGGCAAAGTGTCCGGCTGGCGCAAAATCCGCCGTATCTCCAGGATCGCCTGCGGGCTTTCCTGCACGCTGTGCCACGAGGGGATGACTTTTTCCGACAGCGCGCCGTCGAGGTGGGCGCTGGCGTAGGGCACCACGCCGTCGCTCGATTCCGCCAGGGGCAGCTGCGGCGTGTCGTTGCCCATGATGGAGTAGTAGCGCACTGTCGGGCTGATGGGCAGGTCGGCCACCAGGCGCACGAACGGGTCCTTGTCGCTGAGGTTATCGATGCTGTTGGGGATGCGCAGCGGTTCGCTGCTGCCCGTGTCGAGCTGCGCCAGGCTGCCGGCCGCGTCCGATAACTGGTCGAGCATGGTGATGGGCAGGGTGACGAGGTTGGCGATCCAGCGCGCCACTTTATGGTTGGCGAACGAGGTGCCGCGGTGCGGCGCGGCGATGAAGATGGCGCGGTTTACCTGCGGCATGGCCGTGAAATTCAGGTAGGGCGCCAGTCCGGCGCGTACTTTTTCTGCCTTCTTGCCCTGTAAATTGTATTCTTCCGTGATGGCGTCGAGCAGGGTGTTGCTGGCGTCCGAGATCATCAGGCGCGCCAGCACGCCGCCCATGCTGTGGCCGATCAAGACCATGTCGTTCGCGGCATCGGCCTTGGCCGAAGGGTCGAACTGCGCCAGCGTCGCGGCCAGCGCCTGGCGGATGGCGGCGTTGTTGGCGGCCAGCGGCGCGTTGCTCGGGTAGTACACCTGCCAGATCTGGTAACGGCGGCGCAGCTGCTCGTCGCCCATCAGTTCATTCGCCACGTTGATCCACGCTTCCGGGCTGCTGGCCAGGCCGTGCAACATGACGATGGTGCGCTTGTTCGGGTCGTAGGGCTGCATCAGGTGCACCTGCGGGCGCGAAATGCCGTCGGCGCGGCCGAACAGGGTGCGCAGCGCCTGTACGCCGAAGCCGGAACGGGCCAGCCACAGGCCATAGCCGGCCGTGAAATTGGCCGCGACGGGCAGTTCCTGGCCCGCCATGCGCATCGATTCGCTGCGCGTCGGGTCCACCAGCATCACCATCAACTGCTGCGTAGCCAATACCTCCTGCAGGCTGTTGCCGTCGAAGCGGATCAGCGCCGTGACGACCGGGAAGCGGGTTTCCTGGTAGGGCACATACGCGTCTTTCGATGCGCCTGGCCTGGGCATGACGGCGACCAGGTCGGCGCCGAAGCCGTCGCGCCGGTATACATTGCGCAGGCCGGAAAACGACAGCGAGGTGGCCGGCAGCAGTTCTTCGGGCAGGCTGCCGTCTTCGGGCAGGCGCAGGGCCGACAGTTCACTGTCGATCTGCCAGCCGGCGACGCGGATCACATGGCCGTCTGGGCGATACTCGCCACGGTGGCGGAACAGATTGCCGACAGCCTTTTGCACGGCGTAGTTATAGTAGTCGCGGATTTGCGTCTGCCGCTCCTCGAAGGCGCGCTGGCCCGGCGTGCGCGTCGTGTAGAACAGGTAAGCATAGGCGTAGCGTGCCGATTCCAGCCAGGCGGCCAGCAATTCGGCGCTGGCATGGCCCCCTTGCTTCTCTTCTGCCAGCGCGCTTTCCAGCCACAATTCTGACAGCGTGGCCAGGCGCTGCTCGTCGCTGAGCAGATCGGAGCGGGCCAGGTCGGCGCGGCAGCTGCCCGTATTGGTTTCGCAGGCGGCGATGTCGCTGCCGATAATGCGCAGCACTTCGCTGGCCGAGGCGCTGAGTTTTCCCGTGGTGAGGATGTCGCCGCGCCGCTGCTGCAGGTAGTCGGCCGGAGAAATGGCGCTGACGGTGACGGCGGCGCAGCCGCTCAGCAGCGCCGTGGCGCACACGAGGGCGCAGGCGCGCAGACGCTGCATCAGCATTGGGTGGCGCGCCTTAGAAAGAGTAGACCAGGGTCAGCGACGTCTGCGTATCGGTGTTCTTCTTGTCGTCGGGCACGCGCGTGTCGTTGCGGGCGCTGAAGGCGGCCTTCATCTGCATGGTGCCGTTGATCTTCGTGCTGAGGGAGGTTTCGGCAATCGAGTGGGTGTTCGACGTACCGCGTTCCACGCTGACCGTTTGCGTAAACATCGCCGACTGGCTGATCTTCCACTTCATGGCGGCCGCGCCGCGCACCGTCAGGCCGTGCTCCGATTCGCCCGTGTCGTTGGTGCCGCTGAAATAGCCAGGACCGATTTCCACGTCGACGCTTTTGTCGCTCGACTGATACCAGCGCGAGCCATGACCGACGGCCAGGGTCGAGTACTTGGTGTAGGCGCCGAACTTGTCGTTCACGTGCGAAGCCAGCACGAACAGTTTTTCATGGTCGGCCATCAGCTTGTAGGCGGCCTTGGCGGAGGCGGAAAAGCGTTCCGCCGAGCGCTCGCGCACTTTTTGTCCGTCGTCGTCGGTGATTTCGTCTTCCTTGAAGTAGCCGCTGAAGATGTACTGGTTGCTCCAGTCATCGAGTTCCTGGCGCGCGTCAATCTTGCCTGTCACCGAGGTGCCGACCGTATTGCCCGAGGTGGTGATGGCGCCCAGTTCGGCGGAGGTGCTCCAGCTGCCGATGGGAATTTCATCGAACAGCATGCTTTGTTTTACGTCTGCTGCTGCGGCGCTGCCGCAGGTGATGGCCATGGCCAGTGCCAGTGCGAGAGAGTGGGTCGATTTCATGGCTGTATTGGTCTGTGGCGCGCGCCAGGCGCGCCTGCTGTTCGTTAATGGCAGTAGTGGCTATGCAGGCCGCGGCAAGCCGGGCGGCGCCTGAAACAGGAGCGCGCGGGCGCGGCCAAACAATGTCGAGGCTGTATTGTACCCGACCCCGTCATCGCTTGCCGCACGCGACGGGGCTGGCAAGTGGCGCGCGCCTGGCGTATGCTGCGCATGTTTGCTGTCCCGATCTTTACAAGGAATTCCCCGTGCGCTGCCTGGTCATCGAAGACGAAGCCGAAACTTCGCGTTACATTTGTGCTGGCCTGCGCGAGGCGGGCCACGACGTCACCGCCTGCGACAATGGCATCGACGGCATGCGTCTGGCCTGCGGCGAAGACTGGGATGCGCTGGTGCTTGACCGCTTGTTGCCCGGCGAGATCGACGGCCTGGCCATCGTCGCGCGTCTGCGCGGAATGGGCCGCAACACGCCCGTACTGGTGCTCTCGGCCCTGTCCAGCGTCGACGAGCGCGTGCGCGGCCTGCGTAGCGGCGGCGACGATTACCTGTCGAAGCCCTTCGCCATCGCCGAACTGCTGGCACGCATCGAGGCGCTGCTGCGGCGCGCCGCGCCCGTGCCCGAATCGACGCAGTTGCAGGTGGCCGACCTGGTGCTCGACATGCGCACCATGCGCGTGACGCGCGCCAACCGGCAAATCGCCCTGCAGCCGCGCGAATTTCGCCTGCTGGAATACCTGATGCGCCACCAGGGCCAATCCGTCACGCGCGCCATGCTGCTTGAAGCCGTGTGGGATTACCATTTCGACCCGCAGACGAACGTCATCGACGTGCAGGTGAGCCGCTTGCGCACCAAGGTGGACAAGGAATTTTCGCCGCCGCTGATCCACACGGTGCGCGGCGTCGGCTACACCCTGGGCGTGCTCGATGGTGCGTAACTGGCACCGCTCCATTGCGGCCCGGCTGGCACTTGGCTATGGCGTGCTGGTGGTCGTCTCGATCAGCATCGTGTGCGCCGTATTCTATGTCGGCACCATCGGCGTGCTCGATCGTAGCGTGGACCGCAAGCTGATTTTGCTCTCGGAGCGCCTTGCCGCGCTGTACGAGCAGGGCGGCAGCAGCCGCACGACGGCGGAAATCGCCCATCTGCTCACCGACCGCACCGATAGCGACACGGAGATCTTCTTGCTGGTGGATGCCGGTGGCCACCGCGTGGCCGGTAATCTGTCATCCTGGCCCGACGCGGCCAGTCCCGTGGGCCGCTTGCTGCACCGCGACGTCACGCGCGAAGGGCGCAGGGTGCCCGCGCGCATGCTGATCCGCGACCTGGCGGGCGGCGCGCGCCTGTTTGTCGGACGCGATATGGAAGAGGGCAAGTCCATCCGCACTCTGGTGCTGCGTTCGCTGGCCTATGGCGGCGGCGTGGCCATCTTGCTGGTGGTGGCGGGCGCCTGGCTGTTCCGCCGCCAGCTCGAGGCGCGCATCGGGCAAATCCGCCGCACGGCGGGCGAAATCGAGGCGGGCGACCTGAGCCGGCGCATTCCCGTGGCCAGCGAGGATGAATTCGGCTTGTTGAGCCGCGACATCAACCGCATGCTCGACCGCATCGAACACCTGATGGAAGGCGTGCGCCACGTGTCGAACGCCATTGCGCACGACTTGCGCACGCCGCTGGCGCGCATCCGCAACAAGCTCGATGGCGCTTTGCGCCAGCAGCAGAGCGTGGCCGGTTTTGAGAACGCGGCGCAGGCGGCCATCGACGACATCGACGACCTGACGCGCGTGTTCGACAAGCTGCTGCAGATCGCGGCCGCCGAATCGGGCATGCGTCCCGAGAATTTCGACGACATCGACCTGCAGCAGATCGCTTCCGATATCGTGGAAATGTATGAAGCCACGGCCGACGAGCAGGGCGTGCTGCTGGTGCAGATGGTTGGCGACAGCGTGCCGGCGCGCGGTGACCGCAACCTGCTGGGCAGCGCGCTGGCCAGCCTGGTCGACAACGCCATCAAGTATGCGGGCCCGGGCGCCACGGTGGAAGTGTCGGCCGGCAGCGATGCGCAGGGCAGCTGGCTGGCCGTGCGCGACAACGGCCCCGGCGTGCCAGCGGAAGAACTGCCGAAGCTGACGCAGCGCTTTTACCGGCTCGACAAGAGCCGCCATCTGCCCGGCAATGGCCTGGGTCTGTCCATCGTGGCGGCCATCGCGGCCCTGCATGGCGGCAGCCTGGAAATCGAGGATGCGGCGCCGGGCTTGCGGCTGCGTTTCAGGCTGGACGGTTTTGCTGTCCGCTAAGCCAGCCTTGCTAGTCGTGATATTTTTTTGACATAAGAGTTGCCATATTTTCTTTTTAATAAAATATCATGATATAATTTTGATACTTTTTGTGGCATCGCCATTTGACGGTGGATCCTGCCCGTCGTCGGGCGGCCGCATCGAGTGATCGCCATATCTGCCTGGTTCTCATTGCTGGCGCGGTGCGCCAGTTCGACAGGCGGATATCGGGGGTAAGCATGACTGGTGCTGGCATGAAGAATGGCCATTTCAGCGGCCGTATCGTTTCTCTCGATGGCTTGCGTGGCCTGGCCGCGATGCTGGTCGCCGTATATCATCTGCCGTTCATCTTCGGCTTCAAGGTCACGCACGCCTATTTGGCGGTTGACTTCTTTTTCATCCTCTCCGGCTGGGTCATGGCACATAGCTATGAAGAGCGCATCCGCCTTGGCATGCCGTTCAGAGACTTTCTGTATAACCGCTTTGCCAGGTTGTATCCGCTGTACGCCGTCGCGCTACTGGCGGCCGTCGCCGTTGCCGTGATCAAGAGCCGCATCGGCCCCATGTCGGCTAACATCGCATGCTTCGTGCCCAATGCGCTGATGCTGCCCTGCCTGCAGGATGACGGGTCTACTTTTCCCTTGAATGGACCCAGCTGGTCGATTTTCGTCGAGGTGTGCATCAATCTGATCTGGTTCCCTGCCGTCCGCATGGGCATGCATACTTTGCGCTGGAAGTTCGCGCTGCACCTTGGCTCGGCGCTGCTGCTATGGGGATTCGCCGTCTGGATGAATCGCTACCTGGCCGGCTATGAGTCGAATGACCTGCACGAAGGCTTGCTGCGTGGCCTGCTGGGCTTTGCAGGCGGCTTGCTGTTGTTCCAGTGCCGCATGCATGCCTGGATACTGGCCTATTTTGCGGCCCTGACGCTTGGCGTGTTTGCCGCCTTTTATGCGGCGGGCGATACCGCCAATGTCATTCCGCTGGGCATCGTCGTGATGGGCGTGCTACCCGCGACGGTATGGCTCGCCGCCAGGCTGCGGCCGGCGATACTGGAGGGCCGGGCGGCAGCCTTCCTGGGCGACTGCTCGTATGCCATCTACCTGCTGCATGTGCCGCTGGTCATGCTGTTGCAAAAGCCGCTGCGTCTGATGCTTCCAGGCACGGGCATAGCGGATTACATGATGAAGGCGGCGATCTTCACCGCCATCCTGCTCATTGTCAGTAACATCAGCTATCGCTTGCTGGAAGTGCCGGCACGGCGTTGGCTGCTGCTGCGGCTCAAGCGCGGCCGCAGGGAGGCGGCAGCCGGCGCGATACCATAATGTGCTGGTGCGCCAGACGCCAGGTCGACATTACCAACTTGTAACCCCCTTCGTTTTCACCTCCCCCTATCATTCGCTCTACCCCGGCATAGAGCGGCTGCGCACGCGCAGCAGCCTGTGACGGGCTGTTTGCGGCCGTCGCCGCGTCCCGTTCAGCAGAGCCGTTCGCATGCATACTTTTACCGCCACTGGCGACAGCGCCGCGCCGCAGCAGCCGGCACTGCGCCAGCATGGCCACCGCCTCAAGGCCGCCCTGGGCGCGCTGGTCTTTCCCGTGCAGCGCGCGCGCTGGCAAGCCTTCATTGCCGGCACGCCGGGCCTGGCGGCGCTGGCGCAAGCCCATCCCAGCCTGCTGTACAAAATCTACCGGCCCTACGCCAGCCGCCGCTTCGGCTGCGCGGCGCGGGCGGAGCTGTTGCGTGGGCATTACCGCTTCCTGTGGCAGGCTGGCGCGCGGCCGCTGGTGGAATACGCTGCCCGGCGCGCGCTGGTGCTGGCCAGCATCGAGGGCAAGGATGGCGCCACCTACCGCTTGCAGCTGACCGCCATCTACGACAGCCATCGCGAAGGGGAGTTGTGCCTGCGCCTGACGCGCGACGGCGTCTCGCTGTACCTGGCCAGTTTCCTGTTCCGGCCGCAGCCTGGCGGCGGCGTCATTCAGCTGGGCGCCTTGCAGGGCTTGCGCTCGCCCGCCGGTGCACAGGCGGTGAAAGAGGCCACGCGGGCGCTGCACGGCTGCCGGCCCAAAAACCTGATGGTGGCCGCCTTGCGCGACCTGGGCGACTTTTTCGGTTGCGGCCATCTGGACCTGGTCAGCAACGCCAACCGTATCGCGCTGAACTGGCGCCGGCGCCGCCACATCTCCTGCGACTACGACCTGGCGTGGCAGGAACTGCATGCGCTGCCTACCAGTGACGGCAATTACCGCCTGCCATGCGGCCCTTGCCGGATGCCGGAGCTGGAGCAGGTACCATCGAAAAAACGCGCGGACGCGCGCCGCCGCGGCGCCATGCTGCTGCAGCTGGCGGCGGACATGCGCTGGCAAGTGGCGGCCCTGCTGCAGCGTCAATGAAAGTACAAGCCGGAATTTTTTGACCTGCGCGGCTTTTTTGCCGGGCGGCCCGGCGCAACTGGCGCGATGGGCGTATACTTGTTGGCGTTCTCAACCTGAAGCCAGTCACCCCATGCCAGCACAATTCCCCACTTCGCGCATGCGCCGCCTGCGCGCGACCCCGCAACTGCGCGAGCTGTTCCGCGAGACCGAGATCAATCCGCGCGACCTGGTCCTGCCGATCTTCGTCGATGAAGGTGCCAGCGATTTCATCGACATCAAGTCCATGCCCGGCGTGCGCCGCATTCCCGAAGCGAAGCTGGCGCAGGAGGTCGAGCGCTACGCGCGCGCCGGTTTGCGCTCCGTCATGACCTTTGGTATTTCGCACCACAAGGACAGTCACGGCACGGACACCCTGAACCCGGACGGCCTGGTGGCGCGCATGTCGCGCATTATCAAGGACGCCGTGCCGGAAATGGTGGTCATGTCCGACACCTGCTTCTGCGAATACACGGACCACGGCCATTGCGGCATCCTGCATGGCGACACGGTCGACAACGACAGCACGGTGCTGAACCTGGGCAAGCAGGCCGTCATCGCGGCCCAGGCGGGCGCCGATATCATCGCGCCATCGGCGGCCATGGATGGCCAGGTGGCGGCGATCCGCAGCGCGTTAGATGCAGCCGGTTTCCACGATACGCCCGTGATGGCGTATTCCACCAAGTTCGCTTCCGGCCTGTACGGCCCGTTTCGCGATGCGGCAGGCAGCACCCTGAAGGGCGATCGCAAGACGTACCAGATGGACCCGATGAACCGCCGCGAAGCTATCCGCGAGTCCTTGATCGACGAAGCCGAAGGCGCGGACGCGCTGATGGTGAAACCGGCCGGTGCCTACCTGGACATCATCCGCGACCTGCGTGAAGTGACGCGCCTGCCAATCGGCGCCTACCAGGTCAGCGGCGAGTACGCGATGATCAAGTTCGCCGCGCAGGCGGGCGCCATCGACGAGCGCCGCGTGGTGCAGGAAACCCTGGGTGCCATCAAGCGCGCGGGCGCGGACATGATCTTTACGTATTTCGCGATGGATGTGCTGAATAATCCGTATTAAGCATTTCCCCATCAATTATCTTCACCCCCAAAGCAAGTTCCGGGGTCAGACCCGCCGGGTCTGACCCCAGCATTCACGCCGTTGGGTATTCTTAGCTTCCCATGCCCCTGAAAATCTCCCGCATCCTGCACGCCGGCTATGTCTTCGAATGCGAAGGCACGGCTATCGCCTTCGACCCCATCGTCGAAAACCCGTTCAGCCGCAATTGCCACGCGTTCCCGTCCGTGCGTTTCGACCTCGACGCCGTGCGCCGGCTGCGCTGGGATGCCGTCTTCATCTCGCACTTCCACGACGACCACTGCTCGCTCGACAGCCTCGATGTGCTCGACCGCGCCACGCCCATCTACCTGTACTGCGTCTTTGACGAGCTGTTCGCGATGATCCGCGCGCTGGGTTTTACCGCCGTCGAGCGGCTGCACGTGGACGTGCCAGTGCGGGTGGGCGCCATCGAGGTGATCGCGCGCAGGGCGCTCGACGACGATGTCGACTCGCTGTTCCAGGTGCGCGCCGCCGGCCTGAACGTGCTCAACGTCGTCGATTCCTGGATCGGCCCCGAAACCCTGGCGCAGCTGGCCGCATTTGCGCCCTGGGACATGGTCTTGTGGCCGTTCCAGACCATGCGCGAGATCGCCGTCATCGCACCGTCGCAGGCAGTGCGGGGGCAAGTCGAGCTTCCCGACGACTGGATTCCCCAGCTGCGCGCACTGGCACCCCGTTGCCTCGTGCCCAGCTCTTGCCAGTTCGTGCAGGAAGACTGGTCCTGGTACAACCACGCGATGTTCCCGATTACCTACCGCCGCTTCGCCGATGAAATCGGCGCCGCGCTGCCGGGCGCGCACATCTTCCGCCTCGACCCGTCGACGTCGGTGCTGCTCGACGCGCACGGCGTGAGCAGCGCCGAACCCTTGCCCTGGGTCATACCCGTGGGGCCGCAGGACGTCGATTTCGACTATCGCCCCGAGGTGCTGCCATCCGCCACGGCGGAGATTGCCCGCCGTTTCGCGCCCTTAAATGCCGCTGACACGGCGCTGGTGCTGGACTTCTGCCGCCATGGCTTGCTCGAACGCTACCGCGACATGGAGCTGTCCGAGGATAGCTACTTCCAGGCGCCGCGCCTGTGGCGATTGTCGCTGTATGGCCACGACGGCGCGGCCACCGTGCTGCACTACCGCACGCATGGCGACTTCATCGACCTGGTGCCCGCCACCGGCGAGGCGCCCGGCTGGACCACCGAGGTGCCGCTGGCGAAGTGCCATGCGGCGCTGGTGCTGGGCGAATCGCTGACGTCGATGTACATGCGCATCAACGATGGTCCTTTCGACGCGGCCACGCAGGCCGGGCTGATGGAAGCGGACATCGTCGATGACCCCTTGATCCGCTGCCTGTTCAACGACGCCATCGGCGCCTACCAGGCGGCGCAGCTGAAACGTTTGCTGGCCCGCTGAAGAAAACGCCGCGACAGGGTAAGATAAGGTTCTCAGATCAAGGAATACACAACATGACACAAGACACCGAAACCGCGATCCTGGCCGGCGGCTGCTTCTGGGGCGTGCAAGACTTGCTGCGCCGCTATCCGGGCGTGATCGCCACGCGCGTGGGCTACAGCGGCGGCGACGTGGCCGACGCCACCTACCGCAACCACGGCACGCATGCGGAAGCGATCGAAATCATCTTCGACCCGAACACCATCAGCTACCGCAAGATACTCGAATTCTTCTTTCAAATCCACGACCCCAGCACGGAAGATCGCCAGGGCAACGACCGCGGCACGAGCTACCGCTCGGCCATCTTTTACACCAGCGACGAGCAAAAACGGGTGGCCGAAGACACCATCCGCGACGTCGACGCCTGCGGCCTGTGGCCAGGCAAGGTGGTGACGGAAGTGGCGCCGGCCGGTCCTTTCTGGGAAGCGGAACCGGAACACCAGGATTATCTGCAGCGCTTGCCGCACGGCTATACCTGCCACTACATCCGCCCGGACTGGGTCTTGCCGCAGCGTCAACAATAAGCGTCACGGGAGGCAGCCATGCGCTATTGGCAGGTGGCGCGGCGGCAGGCGGAAGGCCAGCTGGAGCTGGTGCGCGCCCTCGACCTGGTGGCCGCCATCGGCCACGCGGACGTGAATGCCATGGCGGGCGCTATCCTGAAAACGGCCGGCGCGGCGGGCATTTTTTGCAGGATATCGCCGACAGCTACACGTGCCATGACTATGCACTCGACGGCAACCAGAGCGTTATCGCGCCCGACTGGAATCCAAAGCAATAATGTGAGCATATTGACACGAAAATAAAGGCTATGCTGTCGGCAGAGTGTTGATGCGCCGGGAAACAACGGCCATCGGCAAGGCTGATAGCCAGTGCCTGTCGCCGCGCGCGATCTCGCCTTTTCATGGCTCAGGAATCATTCTTCGAAGGAGTCCATTGTGTCCTCATCTGAACTGAATGCGGTAGAACACGTCTATCTGATCGCCGGTAATCTTGGTCTGCCCGGCGCGCCCATCCTGAATCTGGCCCTGTTTTACAACCCTGACGATGGCAGCGTCAGCGGCGAAGCCCTGATCACGCAATCGATCGCGCCACCGCATGGTCGCGTGGTGATCCGTCCCGTCAGCGGCCCCGTGCACGGCCTGGGCATAGGCGGCGCCACGCGTGTCTTCAGCCTGAGCGGCGAATACGTGGTGTCAGTGCCGCCACCGGCCATCGGCAGCTACCTGGCCAAGTTTGAAGCGACCTTTGTGACCGATAATAACTGGAGCGGCCACGGTTCCTTCAGCTATGGCAACCAGAAGATCGACAACGTGCCCATCAAAAAACGCGGTTAAGTAATCCTCAGGAAATTATTGTGAAATTATGACGAACAGAACCGGATGCTCTATGCAAGGCGCCCGCTGCGACGCAGTGCGAGCACTGCTAGCAGCGGGCAACGCCCCCAAAGCGTCGGTTATGGAAGTCAGAAATCACAATAATCTATTGGCGGTTACTTAGTCCTTTTGGCCAGCGATTGTCCCCAAAATGGGGGGCAGCCGCTGGCCTGGTCGTCTGCATACTGTGTTGCAAACCGGAGCATCCGGCCGCTCTCCCCCAGCAAAATCAACAAGGGGAGAGTGATACTTCATGGTGACATGCATGACCATCGCCCAAGCGGCCACCCCCGCCATTTCCGCCACTACTGCGCCCGTTTTTGACGCGGCTGCCAATCAGCTGGAACAGCAGGTGATGCGCAAGGTATCGCGCCATGTGCTGAGATTTTTGTTCCTGCTGTTCGTATTTTCCTTTCTTGACCGCGTCAATATCGGCTTCGCCAGCCTGACCATGATGCAAGACCTGGGCTTGTCCGGCACCCGGTTCGGCTTTATCACCACGCTGTTCTACACTGCCTCCATCGCTTGCAGCATTCGCCATCGCCTATGCGCAGTCGCCCCTGAATGCGCCAGAGAACGAAACGTTTGCCGCCGGTCCGTCGCCGGGTACGGTCATGCCGGAATCTCCGCTGGTGCTGCCGCACAACGGCGGGCAAAAAGCGGGGTATATTAGCGATCTGGTGCAGCGCTCCGATGGCGATGTTACGGGACTGTACTTCAGCGACGATGGTGCCGTGCCGCTGGCGGCGGCCAGCATCGTCCAATCAAAGTAACAAGGAGACAATATGACCGACATTGAACTGGACAATCTTAATACCGGGCTGTGCCACACCATGGGCGGCCTGTGCGAACAGCGTTCGGCCTTGTTCCTGGCGGTGAGCGCATGATAGGGGCCGGCTACCAAAGTGGCTTCGGCAACGAATTTGCCACAGAGGCCGTCCCCGGAGCCTTGCCGCACGGGCAAAACTCACCGCAACAGGCGCCCCTGGGCCTGTATGCGGAACAATTGTCGGGCACGGCCTTCACGGCGCCGCGCGCGCAGAACCGCCGTTCCTGGCTGTACCGCATTCGCCCCGCCAGCCAGCATCCGCCGTTTAGCTTGCTGGGAAATACGCGCATCGTCAGCGATTTCCACGCCATGCCCCCCACGCCGCCTAACCAGCTGCGCTGGGACCCGCTGCCGCTGCCCGACAACAGCACGCCGGTCGACTTCATCGACGGCTGGCAGACGCTGGCAGGCAACGGCAGTGCCGAAGCGATGAGCGGCTGCGCCATCCACGTGTATGCGGCCAACCGTTCCATGCAGCGCTTCTTTTACTCGGCCGATGGCGAGCTGCTGGTCGTGCCGCAAGAGGGCCGGCTGGCGGTTGCCACGGAACTGGGCTTGCTCGAACTGGAACCGCAGGAAATCGCGGTGATTCCCCGCGGCGTGCGCTTCCGCGTGACCGTGCCGGACGGCCATGCGCGCGGTTATGTGTGTGAAAACTTCGGCACGGCTTTTCGCCTGCCTGACATGGGACCCATCGGCTCGAACGGCCTGGCCAATAGCCGCGATTTCCTCACGCCGCACGCGGCCTATGAAGATATCGATGGCGAGTGCGAACTGGTGGCCAAGTTTGGTGGCCATTTGTGGCGCACGACGCTCGACCATTCGCCGCTGGATGTCGTGGCCTGGCATGGCAATTATGCGCCGTACAAATA
This sequence comes from Janthinobacterium pasteuri, assembly GCF_051380775.1. NCBI lineage: Bacteria > Pseudomonadati > Pseudomonadota > Betaproteobacteria > Burkholderiales > Oxalobacteraceae > Janthinobacterium > Janthinobacterium pasteuri. The sequence goes on from NZ_JBNYXS010000007.1 coordinate 148,541, forward strand.
CGATTTGCGCCGTTTTAACACCATCGGCTCGATCAGCTACGACCATCCCGACCCGTCGATTTTCCTCGTGCTGCAGGCACCCAGCGAGAACCCGCTGCTGGGCGCCATCGACTTTGCGATCTTCCCGCCGCGCTGGCTGGCCGCCGAGCATACTTTCCGCCCACCCTGGTTCCACCGCAACGTGGCCAGCGAATTCATGGGCCTGATCCATGGCGTGTACGACGCCAAGGCGGCCGGTTTCGTGCCGGGCGGTGCCAGCCTGCACAACTGCATGTCCGGCCACGGTCCCGATGCGCAGACGTTCGAGAAGGCCTCGCACAGCGACACGTCCGCGCCCATGAAGGTGGGCGATACCATGGCCTTCATGTTCGAGACGCGCACCATCCTCAGGCCCACGCCGTTCGCCTTGGACGGCGGCCTGCTGCAAAACGACTATTTCGAGTGCTGGCAAGGCTTGCGCAAGCATTTCGATCCTGATCAGGGGTAGCCATTCAGAGGGCCTGCGCCCGCGCGTGGGCTGCCGTGATCCTTGCCCTCAGCGCTTCAGTGCGGCACGCACACGCGCCCTGCCACGCTGGCTACGCCATCGCCCGCATGCGCGCGCAGTTGCAGCAGCATCAGCGCCACGCCCAGCATCAGCGCCGCAGCGCAGAGTTTCTTGTGCATCGTCTTTCCCGTTTTCACTATTTTTATGGAGGTTTGCGACAATATTATTGCCGAAATTCAGCGTGCGGATGATCAAATTGCCAAGCGTGCTCTACAATTATGCATCTTGCGCATCCGCGCCATCTGAATGCTATGCATAGTATGTGAAGGGAATGACAAGCCTGTGACTTCCAAGCCGATCAAGATCGCCGCCACCGTCGTCGTGGCACTCGCCGCTGGGGCCGGCATTTACACTTATACCCGTCCCGCCGCCACCGCCACGCCTGGCGCTCCCGCCTCGGGCAGTCCGGCCGCCGCGCCCCGATCCGCCGTTGATACGGCCGCCGTGGCCGTCCAGTTCCGCGATTTGCTGGGCAATTTCCGCAAGATCATCGTGCTGCTGGCCGACGAGCAAAGCTTGCCGGAAGGCGCGCGCGACGAAGCCCGTAAAGTGGGGCAGGCGCTGTTCCATGAAAACCAGGAACGCATCGCCAAGCTCGATGCGGCGCTGGACCAGCTGACGGCGCCCACGAATCCGGGCCGCTTCGAGGCGCTCGACAGCCTGCTCACGTATATCGAATCCGACCCCGGCCTGTATGACGCGGACCGCCTGGCCTTCCGCGAGCTGCTGCAAAGCATGCTGGCCGACGTGGCCAAGGATTCATCCTTGCCGGCGATCAAGCTGCACAAGCGCATTTCGGAAGACCTCGATGCGCTGGGCGAGATCGAGCGCAATTACGAGAAGGAAATCCGGCAAATCTTTGGCAACCTGGGCCAGCGCGCCATCGAACTCAAGCGCGAGCGCTGGGACGATTACGTGGCGCAGCTGAAAAAGCTCTACAGCCGCGAACAGATTCTCAAAGAAAACGGCATTGTCGTGCCTTATGCGGTGCCACCGGCCGGCTCCGTACCTGAAGCCAAGCCCGTCCCGAAGAAGGACGAGGCGGAAATCTTCGGTCTGGGCTTGCCGAAGAAAACCATCGTGCTGACCTTCGACGACGGCCCGCACCGCCGCTATACGGAAGAAATCAGCGCCATCCTGAAACAGTATGGCGTACCGGCCGTGTTCTTCAACGTGGGCCGCAACCTGGGCAGCCTGGATGCGGAAGGCCACGCCAAGCTGAACGCGGGCGCGGAAGTGAGCCGCAAGCTGATGCAAGAGGGCTATGCCGTGGGCAACCACAGTTTCAGTCATGCCCAGCTGTCGAAACAGACGGGCGACAAGCTGAAAGGCGAGATCCTCGGCACCGACACCTTGTTGAAAGCCATCAGCCCCGAGCGGGCCGCGCTGTTCCGCTTTCCGTATGGCGCGCGCAACAGCGAAGGCATGGCCGCGCTGGCCGATGCGCAGTTGAAATCCGTGATGTGGAATATCGATTCGCTGGACTGGGCCGACCCCGTGCCCAGCTCCATCACGAATCGCGTGCTGGCGTCCGTCGACAAGGCGGGACGCGGCATCATCCTGTTCCACGACATCCATGAACGCACGGTGAAAGCCTTGCCTGCCGTGCTAGACAAGCTGATCGCCGAAGGCTACCAATTCGCGGGCTGGGATGGCACGAGCTTCCAGGTGGCAAAAAGCACGGCGCCCGCGCCGGAAAAAGTGCCTGTGACCACGGGTTATGCGAATTCCTGGGCCGTGGTGATCGGCATCGATGATTATGCGAAGTGGCCAAAACTGCAATACGCGGTGCGCGATGCGCAAGGCATCCGCGAAACCCTGATCGAAAAATTCGCTTTTGCGCCCGAGCGCGTCGTGACCCTGAAAAATGGCGAAGCGACGCGCAACAATATCCTGGCCGCCTTCCACGACAAGCTGGCGCATGGCGGCGTGCAAAAGAATGACCGCATCTTCGTCTTCTTTGCCGGCCACGGCGCCACGCGCAAGCTGAGCTCGGGACGCGACCTCGGCTACATCGTGCCCGTCGATTCCGACCCGGCGCAGTTCGCCACGGATGCGATCCCGATGACGGAAATCCAGAATATCGCCGAGTCCCTGACAGCCAAGCATGCGTTCTTCGTCATGGATGCCTGCTACAGCGGCCTGGGCCTGACGCGCGGCGCCGGTTCCAGCTCCTTTTTGCGCGACAACGCCAAGCGCATCGGCCGGCAAATGCTGACAGCTGGCGGCGGTGACCAGCTGGTGGCCGATGGCGGGCCGAACGGCCACTCCGTGTTCACCTGGACCCTGCTGCAAGGCTTGGCGGGCAAGGGCGACCTGAATGGTGATGGCTTGATCACTGCGACGGAACTGGCCGCCTACGTGGCGCCGGCCGTCTCCAGCGTCTCGAACCAGACGCCCGCGTTTGGCAGCCTGCCTGGCTCGGAAGGCGGCGATTTCGTCTTTGAATTGCCGGGCGAAACGGAATTCCTCAGCCCGAATACGACACAGCTGTCGACGGAAGCCATCGCCCTGAACAGCAAACTGGACGCCAAGCCGGCGGCCGCCAGCGTGACGGTGAAGGATTTGCAGGGCGGCGAACAGAAGATCGTCACGCCGGGCGCCGTGCCGACGTCCACGCGCCAGCTGGCGCAGCGGGCCAACGACCGCGGCTTGCAGTTGTACAAGGAGAAACAGTATGCGGCGGCGGAAGCGCAATTTACGGAAGCGCTGAAATTGCGCCCCGATTTTGCGCTGGCCGCCAATAACCTGGGCTTTGTCTTTTACAAGCAGGAAAAATACCGCGAAGCGGCCCGCTGGTTTGAAAACACGGTCAGGATGGATCCGTCGCGCGCCATTGCCTACCTGAACCTCGGCGATGCGTATGCCAAGGCCGGCGATGCCGCCAAGGCCAGGGCTGCATACAAAACCTATCTGGAACTGGCACCGACGGCGTCGACGGCCCCGGCCGTGCGGCAAAAGATGGAGAAGCTTTAATTTTGCCCATGGTTCACGTCTTCACCTGCAGCGGCCGCTTCACCAGCCGGGAAGCGCTGCAGGCCTATCTGGCGCCCACGTACACGGAATATGGCAATGAAGTGCCGTCGCCATTCTTCCTGGAAACGGGTCTCACGCAGTACGCGTCAGCGTGTGTGGAAAGCGCGCTGCTGGCGGCGCCAGCGCCGCTGGCGCAATTGCTCGCTGGCGTGTCGCATGGCGATAGCTGGCTGGCGCAGGCCTGTGCGGACGCGGAGGCGCAGGGCGTGCAGGCCGACGCGAGCGTGTGCGTGTTTGCGCCGAATCGACTGGCGCATCCGCAGCGCAGTTCACTCCATTACGTGGGCAGCTACCGTTACCGGGTGGATTGATCGCCGTCCTGGCGCTCTTCGTTCAATAGTTTGTTGACGCTGGCCAGCAGGCTGGTGCCCGACGTGGTGATGAAGCGCGCGCCTGCCGCCTGCGCTTGCGTGCCGTAGCTGGCGACCGTATCTTTGCTGCAATACACCACGATCGGCAGGTCCGGCTGCACTTGCCGCACCTCGCGCACCGTGCGCACGCCCGCATCCTTGATGCGGCGGCGGTTTTCCATCCGTGCCATGTCCGTGATCAGCAGCGCATAGTGTCTCTGTTGCAGCATGGCCAGCGCCTGCCGCATCGATACAGCCTGGTCGACCTTGATGTTTTCCCGTTCCAGCTGTTCCACCAGCAAGGTATTGTTGCGCGGATGGTCGTCCAGCCACAGCACCAGACTGGACGGCTTTTGCGCCCCCGGCACGCCGGCCAGGGCCGTGACGGCGGCGCCGCCATCGGGCGGGTGGGCCAGCAGCAGTTGCGTGACGGCTTCCTGCATGTCGTCGAGCGACTTTTGCTGCAAACGGCTCAGCTCCGTCACTTCGATTTCCTTGCCGCTTTCCAGGCGCACGGACTCGTTTTTGACGAGGCTGTCGGCGCGCTTGATCATGATGGACAGGTAAATGCGCGTGAGCAGGTAGCCGATCAGGAAACCATGCACGGAAAAGAACAGCATAATGCCGCCCACCACCGCCATTCCCGTGGCCGTGTCCGTGGCCAGGCTTGGGGCGATGAAGGCGGTCATGCTGCGCGCGCTGCCGGGCAGGCTTTTAAGTTCGATCAAACCCACGCCGACGATGATTTTCGTCAGCCAGTCCGACACTTCCACCAGATTCGAATTGATTTCCATGGGCGTGGGCGTGCCCAAAAACAGGGTATTGCTGGGGTTGCCGGCCGCCGCATCGGCGCTTGCTGCGGGCGGTTCGTCCGTGCGATGGCTCTTGCCATTGGCCCGCTCGTCGGACGGTGCCACGTTGACGGTGCCCGAAGGCAGGCTGCGCGGTATGCCGAACAAAAAGCCCAGCAGCATGCCGCTGACACAAAAGCCCAGGCTCCACAGCAGGGCTGGCACGGCGTGGTAGTACGGCGGCAGCAGCGCGCCCGCCAGCACGGCCAGCAGCCCCGCCAGCAGGATGTACAGCAGGATGTACGGCAGCACGTCGCGCTTGCGCGCGGCCGTTATAGCGGTTTTGCTCGCTTTGCCGGTGCTGTCGCTGTCGCTGTCGTTGATGTCCACCGTCGCTCCTTGAAAAATGCTGAATCCAGGCTGCCAGCCTGCCGCGTATATATCCGATGGGAGCCTGTACAGCCATCATAAAAAGGGGAGACGCGATGCGATTGAGAAAACGCAAACTGCTGGCAGCTTGTGCACTGGTATTGTTGAGCATGGAGCGCCAGGTGGCGGCGCAAGCGCCAGCCGAGGCGGCCACCGTCGCCGACGCAGCGCGTACCGTACGTGTGACGGGCCACTACGACAACGCCGTCGGCACCTCGGACGCGGCCAGCCAGGGCGTCATCACGACGGACTTGATTGTCAACCGGCCCGCCTTGCGCACGGGCGAATTGCTGGAATTCGTGCCGGGGCTGATCGTCACCCAGCACAGTGGCGACGGCAAGGCCAACCAGTATTTTTTGCGCGGCTTTAATCTTGACCACGGCACGGATTTCGCCACGTATGTCGACGGCATGCCCGTCAACATGCGTACGCACGCCCATGGACAGGGTTATTCCGACCTCAATTTTCTGATTCCCGAGCTGGTGCAGCGCATCGATTACAAGAAGGGGCCGTATTTTGCCAGCGAAGGTGATTTCGCCTCGGCCGGCGCGGCGCGCATCCGCATGGCCGATAAATTGCCGCAAGGCCAGGCCAGCATGTCCGTCGGCCAGCACGGCTATGTACGGGGCGTCGTGGCCAATTCCTTTGGTGCAGGACCAGGCACCTTGCTGTATGGCCTGGAAGTGAATCGCAACAACGGCCCCTGGGACGTGCCGGAAAACGTCCGTAAATATAGCGGCGTGCTGCGCTACAGCCAGGGCACGCCGGACGCTGGCTACAGCGTGACGGCCATGGCGTATCGCAACAGCTGGAACGCCACCGACCAGGTGCCGCTGCGCGCCGTGGACTCCGGGCAGATCGGCCGTTTCGGCTCGCTGGCGCCCAGCGACGGCGGCGACACGTCGCGTTACAGCCTGTCGTACGCCATGCGCCAGCGCACTGAAAACCGGCTGTTCGAGCTCGATGCTTACCTGATCCGCTCGCAGCTGGAGCTCAACAGCGATTTCACCTACCTCCTGGCCGACCCGGCTGCAGGCGACCAGTTCCAGCAAAGCGAGCGGCGCACGGTGGCGGGCGTGAATGCCAGCGAAAGCTGGACCACGCAGCTGTTCGGTCTTCCCCTGCGCAACAAGCTTGGCGTGCAGGCGCGTGTCGACCGGCTGTCGCCCGTCGGACTGTACAGCACGGTGGAGCGGGTACGGCAAAGCACGGTGCGCGAAGACCGCGTGCGCGAGGCCAGCGTCGGCCTGTATGGGGAAAACACCGTGCAATGGCTGCCCTGGTTGCGTTCCGTGGCAGGCGTGCGCTACGACGCCTACCGTTTCCAGGTCGACAGCAACGTGGAGGGCAACAGTGGCACGGCGAGCGACCATGTGGTGTCGCCCAAGCTGTCATTGATATTCGGGCCGTGGCGCAAGACGGAGTTTTTTGTCAATTATGGCAAGGGATTCCATAGCAACGATGCGCGGGGCACGACGCAGACGCGCTTGCCCGATGGCACGCCTTCCACACCCGTCACGCCCCTGGTGCCGACCAAAGGCATGGAACTGGGCGCGCGCACGGAATGGCTGCCGGGTCTGCAAAGCTCGCTGGCCCTGTGGCGCCTCGATCTCGCATCGGAATTGCTGTTCGTGGGCGACGCGGGCGAGACGCAAGCGAGTCGCGCCAGCCGCCGCCACGGCATCGAGTGGAACAACCATTACATAGCCGCCCCTTGGCTGCTGTTCGACCTGGACCTGGCCGCCTCGCGCTCGCGCTATACGCAACATGATCCGGCCGGCAACTTCATTCCGGGTTCCATCGACAAGGTGGCTTCGTTCGGCGTGACGGTGACGGACCAGGGGCCCTGGTCGGGCGCCTTCCAGCTGCGCTATTTCGGTCCCCGACCCTTGATCGAGGACAACAGCGTGCGCTCCGCCTCGACAACCCTGGCGTACGCGCGCCTTGCGTATCAGCTCAACCGCAAGACGCGGCTGTCGCTCGACGTGTTCAACCTGTTCGATAAACGCGCCAGCGACATCGATTATTACTATGCGTCGCGCCTGCCCGGCGAGGCGGCGGACGGGGTGGACGACCGGCATTTCCACCCGGTGGAACCGCGTTCCGCGCGCCTGACCTTGTCATATGCGTTCTGACAACGGTAAACTGTGGCATGACAGATCATTTGGTCACTACCAGTAAATTTCTTTCCCTCGTACTGCGCCACGCGCCCGAGAAAATCGGCCTTGCACTCGATGCCCAGGGCTGGGCCGACATCGGCCAGCTGCTGGCGCAGGCGGGCAGCCATGGCCGCTCCATTTCCCGTGAACAATTGCAGGATGTGGTGGCGCGCGACAGCAAGACGCGCTATGCCATCAGTGCCGACGGCTTGCGCATCCGCGCCAACCAGGGCCACTCGCTGGCCGCCGTCGACATCGGCTTGCCACCCGCCACGCCGCCTGCCATGCTGTACCACGGCACGGCCAGCCGTTATGTCGAGGCGATCCGCGCGGGCGGCCTGCTGCCCGGTTCGCGCAATCATGTCCATCTGTCTGCCAACCGCGAAACGGCCTTGGCCGTGGGCGCGCGCCACGGCAAGCCCGTCGTGCTGACGGTGGATGCGGGTGCCATGCAGGCGCAAGGCCACGTGTTTTATGTGTCGGACAATGGGGTGTGGCTGGTTGATGCCGTGCCGCAGGCCTGTATCGGCTTTCCTTGAATCGGCATGCGCTGATGCGCCGATGCATGGGCCCGGCTCATGCACTCACGCGCTGATCAGCTTGATGTCGGCTATCCGTTCGACCAGCCACACACACGCCACCAGGGCAATCGCCAGCGATCCCACTGTCAGCACCTGGCGGTACAGCCAGGTCTTGCGCAGCAGCCAGGCGACGGGCAGGAAGGCGGCGACGATGGCCAGCTGGCCCAGTTCCACGCCGACGTTGAAGCCCAGCAGGCTGGCCAGTAAGGAACCTTGCGGCAAGCCCAGGTCGCGCAGCACGCTGGCAAAACCGAAGCCGTGGATCAGGCCAAAGGCGAAGGCCGCCACGGGGCGCTTGCCCCGGAACAGGGGCAGCAGGTTATTCAGCGCAGCCAGGATCACGGAAGCGGCAATGGCCGACTCCACCCAGCGCGATGGCATGGACACGAGCGACAGGCTGGCCAGGCTGAGGGTGATGGAGTGGGCGAGCGTGAACGCCGTAACGACTTTCAGCACGTCGATAAATGCTGCCTTCAAGCCCTGCTGTTGCTCGCGCAAGCCGGGCAGCAGCACGGCCGGCAGCAGCAGCGACAGCAGAAATAGAATATGGTCATAGCCGATCCAGATATGCCAGATGCCGTGTTTGACGTAGGCGCCGAACTGCGCCAGGCGGTCGGGTGCGGCCAGCGAAATCGTCTGGCGCGGGCTGTCCGGGTCGAAGATGGCCGTTTGCGTGGCGCCGCCGCTGTTGATCTTGAGCAGCCCCTTGTGCTGCGGGTCGAGGTCGGCGAACAGGGTGTAGCCGATCGTCACCCTGGCTGGCGCGGTGCCGGGGCAGGTGGCCTGGAAGCGCAGCACGTTGTAGGCGCCGTCCGTGTGGCTGTCGATCAGTTGCGCTACAGCTTTCAACGGGCAAACGCCCTGGTCGCTGGCCACCTGCAGGCGCTGCAGTGCATAGGCGGCGATCGCGTCGTGGCGCGCGCGGATTTCATCCCAGGTCAGGGCGCCGTCGCCATTGCCATCGAGGCCGATGGCGAAATCGAGGTCGCGCAGGGCGATATCCCATTGTCCCTCGATCTGCTGGCCCTGGATAGCCAGGCTCAAATAGCTGTCGCTGGGCTTGTGGGCTTGCGCGGGGGCCAGCCAGGCGCACAGTAGCAGGATGAAAAGGCAGCGTTTCACAGTACACCTGCCTTCTTTGTCGCACTGAGTTTCTGGCCATCCTGCGGCCCCAGCTGCCTGACGAGGCGCTGCAGGGCCACGTCTTCCACGCCATTCGCGGCGATCCAGGCCAGCACCGGTTGCGCGGCCCCGTAATTGCGCGCGGCCAGCGATGCTTCCAGCAGGACGCGCATGTCGGTCACTTCCTTCTGGATGGCCCAGTTTTTCTGCGCCAGTTGCAGCGCAGCGGGGATATCTTGCTGCAAAAACAGCGCGAAACGGGCTTGCTCGCGCTGGTGCACGGTGTCGCCACGTTGCATGGCGGCGTTGAAGCGGGCCGCCAGTTCCGCTTTGGCCGCCAGGAATGCCGTCTGCTGGCCGGGCAGAGATTGCAGGGCCAGCGCGTAACGCAGCAGCAGCGCGTCGATGCGCTGCTGGTCTTTCAATAACTTGACGACGTCCTGCGGGCGTTGCTGGTCGAGCAGGAAATCCGCGTAGGCGCCCAGCAGATAGCTGTCGCGCGGCTGCTGCGCCAGCGCCTGCTTGTAGCGCGCTTCGGCCAGCGCCGTTTCGCCGCGCCGCGTGGCCATTTCCGCCAGCAGGGTTGCGGCCCAGCTTTCCAGCTCGGGCGCCGCGCCGCTGCTCCTCTGCAGGGTCAGGTCCAGCAGACGCTCGCTGCTGGCGGCGCGGCCCGTGACGCTGGCGATATTGGCAAGGCAGGTGACGGTGACCAGTTGCGTCGTCAAGGCTGACAGGCGGGCGCAGGCGGCCGTTGCCTGCGCGTAATCACCCTGCACGGTGAGTACGGTGGCGCGCGTCAGCCAGGCCTGGCCATTTTGCGGCTGCTGCGCGATGACGGCATCGAGATCCTGCAGCGCGAGGCCGAACTTGTGGGTACTTTGCAAGATAGTGGCGCGTAGCAGGCGCACGGGCAGGGGCGGCGCCGCCTGCCGCCACCAGGGTGCCAGCGCCGCTTGCGCATAGCCGAGGTAGCGCGGGTCCGTTTCGCTGCGCGCCAAGGAAATATAGCGCTGCGCCAGGCTGCTGGCCAGGGCCAGGTCTTGTGGCGTCGCATCGAGTTGCTGGCGCAGGCCGCGCAGGGCGAGCTGCGTGGCGTCGGCGCGGCGCGGCAACTGTTCGATGATGGCGTTGCCATCTTTCGGCGTGTAGGGTGCGGCCAGTGCGAATAAAGGCAGGCAGGCGCACAGCAGGGAAATCGGTGTTTTCATTGTGGACGCCATCGACAGGAATTGGCACGGGCGCCGGGGAGCGTACTCCCAGGCGCCCGCAGGGGCTTACAGCGGCACCGGTTCCGTATCTTCCGGAGACGTCGCCATGATGGCGTCGATGGCCACGCCGTCCTTGTCATCGCTGGTGGTCAGGATGACGTTGCTGACGGCCACATAAAACGCGTCGAGCAAGACCACGGGTGGAGGATTGACACCACCATTGTCGCCGTCGTGACTGCTGCTACCGCCGCCACCGCAGCCGGCCAGCAAGGCCGTGAGCGCCAGGGCGCCGCATGCATAGAGCTTTTTCATCGCATTCTCCTGGTTACAGCTGCGGCGAACCGGCCACGGGGGTTTTCAGGTAAGGAAAACCTGCCGTGAACGACGTTTCGTCAAGGAAGGCGCCATCCGTGAAGTGCAGGCCGCCGGCAGGAGCGTCGGCCGGAGCGCAGCCGATGTTCAGGGTGCACAGCTTGCCCATGGCCACGCGCAGCACCACGTCGACCACGTCGTCGCCGGGGCGGCGGCCGTTCGGGAAGCCTGCGTTATCGCCGCCGATGACGCCGAGGCGGTTTTGCGCACCGACATTGGTGGCCGCGATCGAGGTGTTCAGGCGCAGCATTTCCGATGCCGTCACGGTGACGGGCTGGTTCACGCCCTTGATGCCCGTGAGGAAAGTAGCCACCAGGTCGTTGCGGGGGAAGTTGGTGGGCGCCTTGGCGCCTGCCGAGCCGAACAGCACTTCCACCAGCGCTGGCGCCGTCGGGTTGGTGACATAGTCGGCAAATTGCGCGTCGCCCGAAGGCTTGCTGGCGTTGAAGCGGTCCTTGTCCTTCAGGCCGATGACCAGTTCATTTACCAGCGGCATGCCCAGACGCGACACTTGCACCCACGCGCCGCCTTCCTTCGACGCCGCGGTGCTGCCCGGCGCCGGGTTCAGCAAACGGCCCTGGCGCAGGCTGGCCGTGGTCCAGCCGCCGATGACGGGGTCGGTGCCCGCCGTCAGGCAGGTGGTCGGCACTTCCATCTCGATAGCCGTGACGTTTTTCCGCGCCAGGTCATCTTTGGCTGCGGATTCCGCATTCGCGGCAAACTCCGTGGCAGGCGCCTTGATATTGATCAAGTCGAACGTTTCGCCCAGGTTCACCACGAACGGGTCCTTGCGCTGGCCGACGAACATGCGCGCCGGCGTGGCGCAGCCGGGGATGTTGACCGTGTAGACGTGCTGCGCGGCATATGCGGCGTAGTTGGGAATGGACTTGGTGCCGATGTAGTCGACTGGTTTATCGAAGGTCGTGCCGCCGCCCGTGGCATTGGTCACGCTGCTGCGCGTACCCGTGCGGCGGTCGCCCCGCACCACCGTTACGCTGTAGGTTTCGCGCACGTTCAGCCCAGCCGGGTTGACGCTATCGATGGCGCCGCCGTTGATGACGAGCGGAATCGAGACTTTCTTGCCGCCCACGGTGAACTGGCCATCCTTGATGGTGTTGGTGAAGCGGAACTGGAAGGTGAGGTCTTCCTTGCCGTCGCCATTGTTGTCAATATGGATTTCATACAGGGCGTTGGGGTCCATGGCGAAATAGTTGGGCCCGCCGTAGGCGTCTTGCAGGGGAATGTAGTCGGCCACCAGGGTGGTGTAGGCGCCGCGGCCCGTTTCATAGCTGCGGAACATATAGAAGTCGGTGGCGTCGACTTTGGGGTTTTGCGTGATGAATGGCGCTTCGCGGTGGCTGGAGGCAAAAGCGGGCGGGGCAATGGCCGCCGCCAGAAAATTGCCCAGGATGGCCGCGCCAAGCGCGGTTTTCGATATTGACAAAGACATTTCGATTCTCCCGATTTTTGTTAGCGTTGACAGACAAGTCCAAGAAACTGCAGGCTGCCTAACTTGTACGAACGGGGAAAAAGAACGGATTCAACTTTTTATCAACGTGTGCAGCTGATTTTGCCAGCCCCTTACCAGACCAGCACTTTGGGGCCGATGGCCGCGCCGATGGCGGTCGGCACCAGCATGCCCAGCACGTACCAGAAGCCGACGAAGCTGGCCGCCAGCTCGGGGCAGTGCAGGCAGTACACGAGCGCCGCCATGGCGCCGGCGGCAAAGCCGGCAGCCGCGCCCGCCAGGCGCAGGCGCGTGGGCGCCAGCTGGCGCATCAGGCGCAGGACGGCGGCCAGGATGGGGAGCGAGAGCAGGGCGATCAGCAAGGGGCAGCTACGCCAGGTGGCGCCCCAGAACAGTTCGGCGCGTTGGTCGGCTGGGGCTTCCTGCACGATAATGGCGCCCAGCGCCCACATCAGCAGCAGGGGCGTGGCGATCAGCAGTGGCAGGGCGCGCGCGTTGGCGCCCGGCACGCACAGGCGGCGGCTGACATGCCAGGCCGCAAGGCAGAGGCACACGACAAAGCCCACCTTGATCCAGAAGTCGGGCAGCAGTGCCAGCTGCTCCAGATTGGGGCGCACGCCCAGCAGCATGGCCGTCAAGGCCACGCTGGCCAGCAGGCCGGCGCCCAAAGTGGACGCGGCGCGCCAGTGCGTACCCGGGGGAGCTGCTGTGGCCACGTCCGGGCCACTGGCCAGCATGGCGATCAAGTCATCGGTTTTCATGGTGCGCTTCCTTCCATCCTTAAATTGGCTGCCAGTGCCTTCAAGCCGCGATGTACGGCCACCTTGACGCTGGCTTCCGAAATGTCCATGGCGGCCGCCGTGTCGCGCACGGACCAGCCGTCGAGCTTGGTATGCACGATGGCGTCGCGCTGCTGCGCCGGCAAGGTGGCCAGCAGCTTGCCCAGGTCGCGGCTGGCCTCGGCTGCCTCGGCATCGGCGCTGGAAAACATTTCCTGCGCACTATCTTCTTCGTCATACGGCAAGTGCTGCGCCTCGCGCCGCCCATGCCGGCGCAGCCAGTCGATCAATTTGTAGCGTGCGATCGCATGGATCCACGACGTCAGCGGCACACTCGTGTCATACGTCAGCCGCTGGTTGTGGATGGCCAGCAAACATTCCTGCACCAGGTCTTCCACCTCGTCCGGCCAGCGCTGCAGGCGGCGCCGGAAGAACGCACGCAAATGGGCGCTGCTTGCCTGCAAGAAACTGCGGTACGCCTGCGCATCGCCATCAAGCCCGCGCAGCATCAAGCCATGCAGCCGCAATTCCGTGCTGTGCAGATGTTCGCTAACAGGTATTCGTTGCATGCAGGCCTTTGGTGACAGGCGTTGAAAAAAATAAATTGAAAAATAATGGAAGGTGGCTGTAACCAATCCCGCCATCGCGGCGAATTGACAAGCAAGCACGTTTCTTCATTCACTATAACGGGTAGTCATCATGCATATCAAGCACCGCCTTGCCGCCAGCCTCGTTCCGCTCTGTCTGTGGGCCGCGACTTCACCCGCTTACGCGCAGATGGCGGCTGGCCAGCGCTGCGCCGTGCAAAGCGGACCGCAAACGGCGGCGCTGGTGGAGCTGTACAGCAGCGAAGGCTGCTCCAGCTGCCCGCCCGCCGACCAGCGCCTGAACGCCTTGCGCAAGGAAGCGGGGGCGGCCAGCCTGGTCGTGCCACTGGCGCTGCACGTCACGTACTGGGACCAGATCGGCTGGACGGACCCGCTGGCGCAGGCGCAATTCGATGCGCGCCAGGCCGAACTGCTGCGCCACCAGCCGCGCCATGTGGCTTACACGCCCCAGTTTTTCGTCGGCGGCACGGAATTGCGCAGCTGGGATACGCAGTTGCCGGCCGCCATACGCCGCATCAACGCGACCGCCGCGCCCGTCGCTATCCGCCTGTCCGCCACGCCGGGCCAGGATGGAAAACTATTGCTGGAAGCCAATGCCAGCGCGCCGGACACGCAGACGGGCGGCCAGTTATACCTGGCCATCAGCGAAAGTGGCATCGTGTCAACGGTGCTGCGCGGCGAGAACCGCGGCGCCACCCTGCATCACGATGCCGCCGTGCGCCTGTGGCTGGGGCCGGTTGCACTGGCGCAAGGCCGCGCCCAGCTGCGCCGAGAAGTCAAGCTGCCCGCCAGCTGGCGCCCCGAGAACCTGCAAGTGGTGGCCTTCGTGCAGCGGGCCGACAGCAGCGCCATCCTGCAAGCCGTCAGCACAGCGCAATGCGCGAAAGGAGTACTGTGATGCATACGCCCACTGTTTCAAGCGCCGTGATCCATCCCGCGTGGCTGCGCCTTACGCACTGGCTTAATGCGGTGGCCGTCGTGATACTGGCCACCAGCGGCTGGCGCATCTACAATGCTGCGCCGTTTTTCCCGTTCGAGCTGCCGCGCGCCCTGACCCTGGGCGGCTGGCTGGGCGGCGCCCTGCAATGGCATTTTGCCGCCATGTGGCTGCTGGTAGCCAATGGCTTGCTCTATTTGCTCATTAATATCGTATCGGGACGGCTGCGGCGCCAGTTCTTTCCTCTCTCGCCGCGCCTGCTGCTGGCCGATTTCCTTGCCGCGCTGAAGGGCAGGCTGGCCCACGCAGACCCGCGCCACTACAACATGGTGCAGCGCGCCGCCTATCTGTTTGTGATGTTAGATTGCATCGTGCTGGTGCTGTCCGGTCTGGTGCTATGGAAATCCGTGCAGTTTCCCCTCTTGCGCGAGCTGCTGGGCGGCTACGAGAGTGCGCGCCGCGTGCATTTCATCGCCATGGCGCTGCTGGTGGGCTTTATCGGCGTACACTTGCTGATGGTGGCGCTGGTGCCGCGCACCCTGGTCGCCATGCTGCGCGGCCGCTAAAGGAGATGATCATGAAAAAAACCATCCTCTTGCCTGCGTCGGGCCAGGCCATGCTGGCCGACGCCCTGCGCCAGATCCCGCAACCCTCGCGCCGCCTGTTCCTGCAGCGCAGTTTGACCCTGGGCGGCCTGTCGCTGCTGACCGGTTGCAACGTCAGCGACCCGTCCAGCATCGAGACAGCCTTGACGGCGGTCTCGCGCTTCAATGACCGGGTGCAGGGCTGGCTCTTCGACCCGAACAAACTGGCGCCGACGTATCCCGATTCCATGATCACCCGGCCGTTTCCCTTCAACGCGTATTACGGCGAAGACGAGGTGGAAGAGGTCGATGGTGACGCCTGGCGCCTGGAGTTGAGCGGCTTGATCGCCGACAAGAAGCCGTGGAGCTTGCCGCAGCTGCGTGCCTTGCCACAGGAAACGCAAGTCACGCGCCACATCTGCGTGGAAGGCTGGAGCGCCATCGGCAAGTGGGGCGGCGTACCGTTTTCCCATTTCCTGAAACGTGTCGGCGCCGACACGACGGCAAAATACATCGGTTTCAAGTGCGCCGACGATTACTTTACCAGCATCGACATGGCCACGGCCCTGCATCCGCAAACCATCATGGCCTTGACGTATGACGGCCAGGAATTGCCGCCCAAGTACGGCTACCCGATGAAATTGCGCATGCCCACCAAGCTCGGCTACAAGAATCCCAAGCACATCCAGGCCATTTTTGTCACGAATACGTATCCGGGAGGGTATTGGGAGAATCAGGGATACAACTGGTTCGGCGGTTCCTAGGAAGACGGCAAAGGCGGCCATGTCGCATTGCCTTGTCGTACTAATCGTAGTGCCTGCGGCAATGCACCTGGCCCTGACCATCTCCCGGCCTTCCTATTATTTAGCAGTAAGCAGCACCCTGTAGCACAGCAACAGCTTTACCACCGGGCATTTGCCCATATAACCTAGAGACAAGGACTTATCATGAAAACCACCATCACCGCCATCATCGCTTCCGCCATCCTCATGTCGGGCGCGGCCTTCGCCCAGGACGCCATGAAGAAAGACCCGATGGCCAAGGACGCTTCGGCCGATGCCATGCACAAGGATGGTATGGACAAGGACGGCATGAAGAAGCCGATGGCCAAGAAGCACATGAAAAAGGATCACATGGCCAAGGATGGCATGGCAAAAGATGCCATGGCGAAAGATGGCATGAAGAAGGATGAGATGAAGAAAGACGAGATGAAAAAGGATGCGATGGGCAAGTAAGGCTGAAGCAGGTCAAGGCGTGGTGACTGCCTGTCACCACGCTGCGGGATTGATCACGCCGATGGCCATCAATGCGGGCTTGCAAAATAGATATCCCTGCATCAAGTCAATGCCCATCTCCTTCAGGCAATCGCGTTCGGCGGTCGTCTCGATGCCCTCCGCCAGGACTTGAATGTTGAGTTCCTTGCAAATAGCGATGATGCCCCTGACGATCGCCTGTTTGGGGGCGCTTGCCTCGATGCCGCGTACCAGTTCCATGTCGATCTTGATGATGTGCGGCTGATACTCCGCCAGCAGGGTCAGGCCCGCGTAGCCGGCGCCAAAATCGTCGATGGCTGTCTGGAAGCCGAAGCGCCGATACTCATGGAAGATGTTGACGAGGTGGGGCCGGTCGCGCACTTCTTCGCCCTCGGTTACCTCGAAGATGATGCGGCGGATGGGGAAGTCGTATTCGCGCGCCGCGGCTAAAGTGGCCTGGATGCAAGCCTCGGGGCGATACACGGCGTTCGGCAGAAAATTGATGGATAGATATTCCTCGATGCCCAGCCGGGCCGCACCCTCGATGGCGCGCACGCGGCAGGCCTGATCGAACACATAGCGGTTTTCGTTATTGACTTGGGACAAGACCGAGTAAGCCGATTCGCCGTTGGGCCCGCGTACCAGTGCTTCGTGGCCAAAGATCGAGCGTGTGGACAGGTTGACGATCGGTTGATAGGCAAAGGTGAAATCGAAGCCCAGTGGCTCGGCTTGCTGGCACTGGCTGCAAGCAGCCTTTTTCGCTGATTGGGCTGAGGTGAAGCTGGAGGACGTCATGGTGGCCTGGCCTCTGATGAGAGATGAAGAAGTTGTACAGTAGTTATAACACGGCCTGTTGCCGGTCCAGTGTTATTTCTGGCAGGCAAGGATAGGTAATGGATGATGTCCGGCTTGAAAACGAATAAACAAGCCGATCAAGATGCCAACGCAATGTGTAGTAAGCTGGTCGCCTTATGATTTCCTGCATGCACAGTCATGACCGAACCGTCCGCCGCCGCGCTGTCCCCCGAAGCACATCCCTCCGACAAATCGCTCCGTCGCCGCTCGCTGTTCGCCGCCTGCAGCGCGCATGCCGTGCATGACGGCTTGACGGACGTTATTTACGTGCTTCTGCCCATCTGGCAGGCGCAGTTTGCCATCAGCTACGCCATGGTGGGCCTGTTGCGCGGGTCGTACTCGGGCATGATGGCGGGATTCCAGTTGCTGGCCAGCCGCATGGCCAGGCGCTGGGGACGCGAACGCCTGCTGGTGGGCGGCACGGCGCTGGCCGGCGTCGCTTACCTGATCGCGGGGCAGGCGGGAGGCCTGGCCGTGCTGCTGTTCGCCTTGCTGCTGGGCGGCCTGGGGGCCAGCACGCAGCATCCGCTGGCCTCGTCCATCGTCACCGATACGCACGACGCGGGCGGCGGCGTGAAGGAAGCGTTGTCGCACTACAACTTTGCCGGCGATATCGGCAAGACCCTGATTCCGGCCCTGGTGGGCTTGCTGTTGCTGGTGTGCAGCTGGCAAGCCAGCGTCTCGCTGCTGGGCTTGCTGGGCCTGGCGGCGGCCGGCTTGCTGTGGTGGCTATTGCCGAAGCCGGGTGAGCTGCAGGCCGGCGCCAGGAAGGCGGGCAAGAGCATCGTGGGTAGCGGCTCGAAAGGCAGCTTTCGCGCACTGCTGGCCACGGGCACGCTGGACAGCGCCGTGCGCATGGGCTTTCTCACCTTCTTGCCATTCTTGCTGAAAAGCAAGGGCGCTGGCACGGCCGGCATCGGCGTGGCGCTATCGCTGCTGTTCGTGGGCGGCGCCTTCGGCAAACTGCTGTGCGGCTATCTGGGCGCGCGCATCGGCATGATGAAGACTGTGTGGCTGACGGAATCGATGACTTCCGTACTGATTGTCGCGGCCCTGTGGCTGCCCCTGGCCGGCGTCATGGCCATGCTGCCCTTGCTGGGGCTGGCGCTGAACGGCACCTCGTCCGTGCTGTACGGCGCGGTGCCGGAACTGGCCGAACCCGGCAAGCGCGAGCACGCTTTCGCGCTGTTCTACACGGGCAGCATCGGCGGCGGGGCCTTGTCGCCCGTGCTGTTCGGCGCGCTGGGCGACCATACCAGCGTAAACACGGCCCTGCTGGCGCTGGCAGCCTTGTTGCTGCTCACTTTACCGCTGGCGTGGAAAGTGCAGCGGGGCCTGGCCCATGGTGGCGCCACATGACAGGATGCGTCGCATGAGTCTGCCATTGCCGCGCGATAAACACGATACGCAGCATGCGCAAGCCCTCATCGCCTTGCCATGGGACGAAGTTGCTCCGGCCATGCCGCAAATCCTGGAGTGGATCCAGGACGTGAATTGGCCGGTGGCCGCCGTGCTCCTGCCTTATCTGGCCGGCATCGGCCCACGCCTTGCCCCCTATGTGAAAACGGTGCTGGCCAGTAACGACGAACAATGGAAGTACTTTGTTCTGCAGGGCATCGTGCGCCATTCGCCCGGGCTGGCTGACGCTGTGGACGGGGAGTTGACACGCTTCGCCCTGGCCCCAACGGCTGCCGAGCTGGAGGAGGGCGTGGCCGAAGTGGCCAGGGCAATTTTGGCGCGCAGCGGCGCCGATGCGGCGTGACTTGCCCGCCAGCACCCCCATCGTCTACACTCGCCACATGAAAAATTTTGAAAAGCGGCGCGACCGCTATGACTTGTTCCGGGCGTTTGACAATCCCCTCGTCAACATCAACTTCCAGCTCGACGTGCCGGACTTCCGGCCCTGGTGCAAGGAACGAAAAATCCCCGTGTTCCACTTTTTCCTGTTTTGCCTGCTCAATACGGTCAGGGAGATCGACAACTTCATGTACCGCATCTATCAGGGCGAAGTGATCAGGATCGACGATTTCCCCGCTTCGTACACCGTCATCAACGGCGACGAGAACCTCAACTACACGCGTTTCGTGATGACGGACCAGCTTGATCTCTTCCTCGAACGCAGTCTGGAAGCCAAGCGCACCGCCGAAGCCAGTTCCGCGCTGATCAATACGGGCGAGGGCGAAAGCGAGCGCGAGCAGCGCAACAATATCTTCATCACCTGCCTGCCGTGGCTGGACCTGGCGGCCATCGAGCACCCGATCTACCGCCACCGCGACGCTGACATTCCGACCTTTACCTGGGGCAAGTTCGGCCCTGCACAGGACGATGGGCGCATGCGGGTACCGTTTTCTGCGCAGGCCCACCATGGTTTTGTCGACGGCTACCATGTGCAGAAACTGGCGCAGGCGCTGTCGCAGCGCATTGCCGCCATCATTGCCTAGTTCGACAGATAGTCGCTGGGCGCCTGGCCCAGCACGCGGCGGAAGGCGGCCGTGAAGGCGCTGGGGCTGGCATAGCCGAGGTCGAGCGCGACCCTGGTAACGGTTTGTCCCCCGGCCAGTCGCGTGATGGCCGCCAGCAAACACGCTTGCTGGCGCCATTGGGCAAAGGCCAGCCCCGTCTGTGCGCGGAACTGCCGCGTAAAGGTGCGCCGGCTCATGCCCGCCTGCACCGCCATCGCGTCCAGGCTACTGTCCAGGCTCGGTTGTTGCAGCAATTCCATGCATAGCCGTGCCAGCCTGGCGTCCTGCGGCAGGGGCGCGTTCAGGGGCAGGGCCCTGGCTTCGGCAATCTCATCGAGCAGCAAGGCCATCAATCGACCGTCGCGCGATTCTTCCGCATACAAAGCCTCTACGCTCACGGCCCCGGCCAGCAACTGGCGCAGCAGCGGCGAGGCGTCCAGTACCTGGCAATCGGATGGCAAGCCCATCCTGGCGATGGCGTCTGGGGCGATAAACACGTTGTGCATGGTCACGGCGCCATGCATGCGCATGCCGTGCATGAGCCTGGCTGGTACCCAGCAGGCGCGCTGCGGCGGCACCAGCCAGTTGCCTTGCGGCGTATGTACGCTGATGACACCCTGCGCTGCATAGGCGAATTGCCCGCGCGCATGGCCGTGGCTGGGGAAAATGGCGCCGGAAGCATAGTCGCGTGCGGTAGCGATCAATGCGCGTGGCACTTCCGTATAAAAATCATCCATGGCCCATACTCTACAGGATTTGACCTTATAGCGAAGGCGGGCCGCTTGATCCGCCCGTACCATCCACTCTTTTTCAGGAGTGTATATGCACAATAGCTATCATCGCGTGGGTCATGGCTCTCACGCCGTCATCGTCCTGCACGGCTGGTTTGGCGACGCGCACGCGTTTGCGCCGATGGAAGTGACGCTCGATGGCGGGGCTTTCAGCTATGTCTTCATGGACAATCGCGGCTATGGCGGCATGCGCGGCGCGCAAGGCGACTACTCGATGGACGAAGTGGCCCGCGACGCGCTGGCGCTGGCCGACGCGCTTGGCTTTGCCACCTTCAGCGTGGTGGGCCATTCCATGGGCGGCATGGCGCTGGAACGGCTGGCCTTGCTGGCGCCCTTGCGTTTGCGCAAATTGGTGGCCGTGGCGCCCGTGCCCAGTTGCGGCGTGGCACTCGACGCGCCGGCGCGCGCGCTATTTCTGGATGCCAGCGGCAACCAGCAAGCGCGGCGCGCCATTATTGACCGTAGCACGGGCGGGCGCTTGTCCGCCACCTGGCTGGACTGGAAAGCGCAATACTCGTGGGACAGTTCGGATCCAGCCGCGTTTGCCGCCTGTTTCCTGGCGTGGAGCGGGACGGATTTCAGTGAAGAGGTCAAGGCGGCGCGCGTGACGCTGCCCTTGCTGGTGCTGGTGGGGGAGCACGCCCCCCGTTTCGACGCGGCCCTGATGCGCCGCACGTATCTGGCGTGGTATCCCGAGGCCAGGCTGGAAGTGCTGGCCAATGCGGGACACTATCCGATGAACGAAACGCCGCTGGCCCTGGCGGCCAGCATCGAAGCGTTTTTGACGGAAGAGGATTAGTTACGCCGCCTTGGCGCGCAGGCGCAGCAGGCTCAGGCCCAACAGCACGAAGGCGCCGCCCGAAATACGGTTGAACAGCTTGGCGCGGCCCGGCGTGGCCAGCTGGGTTTTCAGCAGGCGCGCCAGGTTGGCGTAGAACAAATGGGCCAGCATGGCGCAGGCGACAAACGAGGTCGTCAGCACGGTGAACTGGATGGCCACGGGTTCGCCCGGCGTGATGAATTGCGGGAACAGGGCCGAGAAGAACAGGATGGCCTTGGGATTGGTCAGCGCCACCGTCAAGCCCTGGCGGAAGAGTTTCCAGAACGAATTTGGATTCGCCGCGCCAAGCGCCACGGGCGCATCGGCGACGATGCTGGTCTTGCTGCGCCATTGCTTGATGCCCAGGTACACCAGATACAGGGCGCCAGCCAGTTTCAGCAGCATGAAGGCCGTGGCCGAGGTCGCCAGCACGACGCCCATGCCAGCCATGGCCACGCCGGAAATGATGAACAAACCAAAGCCATTGCCCATGCTGCTGATCATCGCGCGGCGCGGGCCGACGGCGATGGCATTCGAGATGGCCAGCAAGACGGCCGGGCCGGGAGAAAACGTGACGAGCAGGGCGACGCTGCAGAAAAGCAGCCAGTTCGAGAGATGCATGGATGGTTCCTGGTGGGGCCGAAGCGGGATTGAGAGTCAAAACACGCTTATTGTACGAAGTTTTCGACTCCCGTGTCAGTGGCCCTCGCGTGAATCAGGCTTAGCGTCAGGCAAACAGGCTGGCGACCATGTGGTTGATGGCGGCGCCACCGGCGATCAGCCAGCAGAACAACAGGCCGGCCAGCAGCAGGGGCTTGATGCCGGCGCGGCGGATGGCCGACATATGCGTCGTCAAGCCCAGGGCCGCCATGGCCATGGCCAGCAGGGCCGTGTCGAACTCGGTGATGGTGGTCACGGTGCTTGCTGGCAGCAGGCCCAGGGAATTGAAGGCGACCACGCCGATGAAGATGAAGGCGAACCAGGGGATGGCCAGCTTGGCCGCCTTGTCGTGGCCGCTATTGCCACCTTTGGCCTTGCCGCGCGCCAGTACTGCCGACAGGATGACGAGGAAGGGCGCCAGCATCATTACACGCACCATCTTGGCGATCACGGCCGCGTTCGCCGCTTCTTGCCCGATGGACTTGCCGGCCGCCACCACTTGCGCCACTTCATGCACGGTCGAGCCGATATACACGCCGAAGGCGGCAGGCGTGGCGCCCAGCACCTGCCAGCCCTGATTCCACCGGTACAGCAAAGGGTACAAAAAGATGGCGATGGTGCCAAATACCACGACGGTGGAGACGGCCACGGTGACATCCTCGCTGCGCCCCTTGACGACGGGTTCCGTGGCCATCACGGCCGCTGCGCCGCAGATGGAGCTGCCCGCGCCGATCAAAATGGCGCTATTGCGTTCCAGCTTGAACACCTTGGTGCCGAGGAACATGGCCAGGCCAAATGTGGACGCCAGCACCAGCGCATCGATGGCGATGCCGGCCAGGCCCACCTGGCCGATATCCTGGAAGGTCAAACGAAAGCCGTACAGGATGATGCCAAGTCGCAATAACGTCTGCTTGGAAAAGGCCACGCCCGCGCCGCAGGTGGGCGCCAGGCGGCCATACACGCTGTTACCCAGCACAATGCCCAGCATGATGGCCAGGGTCAGCGCGCTCATGCCATGGCTTTGCATCCATTCCAGCTTGCCCAGCGCGATGGCGCCCCAGGCGATCGCGCCGCTCAGCAGCAGGCCCGGCAAAAGGCGGCCATAGCGGTCGCTGAAACTTGTTGTGTTGCTTGTTGAGAGAGAAGACATGCCGTACTCCATGGTTCTGTGTTCGTGTGGCATGACTGTACAGTTCGGCGATTAAATGGTAAAACGGATTGTTTTGGTAGGTTTAACCAATAAAATAGGTAGATTTAATGGCCTTAACTTTGCGGCAACTGCAGATTTTTCTCGCCGTGGCGGACACGGGCAGCACCAGTGCGGCGGCCGAACACATTGCGCTGTCGCAATCGGCCACCAGCGCGGCCCTGAATGAACTGGAAACCTTGCTGGGGGCGCAGTTGTTCGACCGCGTGGGCAAGCGATTGCTGCTCAACGACAATGGCCGTTTGCTGTTGCCGCAGGCGCGGCAGATGCGCGACGGGGCCGCCAGCATCGAGCGCCAGTTCGCGGGCGCCGACCCGTCCGTGCCCGTCAGCCTGCAAATCGGCGCCAGCACCACCATTGGTATCTATCTGTTGCCGCAGATCCTGGCCCAGGCGGCGCAGCAGTATGGGCGCAGCATTCCGCAGGTGACGATCGCCAACACGGCCGACATCGCTGCCGCCGTGGCGGAGTTCCGTGTCGATATCGGCCTGATCGAAGGGCCGTGCCACGAAGCGGGCTTGCTGGTGGAGCCATGGCTGACGGATCAGATGCTGATCGTGGCCGCGCCCACGCATCCGCTGGCGCAGTTGCGCCATCTGCTCAGCTTTGCAGAACTGAACCAGGCGGGCTGGCTGCTGCGCGAAGCGGGTTCGGGCACGCGCGAAGCGGTGGAGCAGGCGCTGGTGCCGTATCTGCACTATCTGCGCCCCGCAGGCGAATTCAGCAACTCGGAAGCCATCAAGTATGGCACGGCGGCAGGGCTGGGCATCGCCTGCCTGTCGCGCGTGGTGGTGGCCGATCTGCTGGCCAGCGGGCAACTGGTGGAGCTGGAAACCATGCTGCCGCCATTGGAGCGCAACTTTTACCTGATACGCCAGTCTAAAAAGATCCTGTCGCCCCGCTTGGCGGGTTTCCTGGAATTGTGCCGCCACGCCTCGCGCATGGCGGGGTAGGTAGGCGCGGCGTCATTTTGGCCGCGGAGCTTGTAGTGCCGCATCGGGCGGCGCCAGCGTGCCCGCGCGCAGCCGCTTGACGGCTTCGGCCACGGCGCGCGCCACGTTGCGCACTTCTTCCTGCATATGGGTATCGCGGTCCAGGGTTTCGTGGCTTTGCGCATAGCTGTCGTAATAGCCGATGTAGCGGTCCAGCCGTGACTTCGCGCCTGCGTCGACCAGGCCCATCCAGTCGAGCCAGTCCGACAGGCCACGCCGCACGCCTTCGATACCGGCCACGTCGCCATGCACGACGAGGCCATACGCGCGCCCGGCCAGGTGTTTCGGGTAATTCCAGCCTTGCAATTCCAGGGCCTTCGCTTCCACGGCTTTCTTGCCGTGCGTGGACGTGGGGTCGGGGTTGCCGCCGTCGGCGCAGACGAGCCGGTCTATCATCAGTTTCAGCACGCCGGGCGTCTGGTACCAGTACACGGGCGTGAGGATGATGACGGCGTGCGCGGCCGTCCAGCGCGCGTAAATGTCCGCCATCCAGTCATTCGTCTGGCGTTCGCCATGGTTCGGGTAGCAGCTGCACGGCCAGTGGCACAGGGGCATGGCTGTCGAGACACAGCCTTTGCACGGGTGGATGTGCAAGTCATACGAGGACGTCAGCAAGCTCAGGTCCAGCACGTCCGCCTCGATGGCATCGGCCTGCAGCACTTCTTTCGCCCATTGCGTCATGCGCCAGGTCTTTGATATTTCGCCAGGGCAAGAACCGTCGTTGCGCGCCGCGCCGCAGATCAGCAGCACGCGCGACGGCGTGGCGGGATCTTTCTGACGCGCCTCGGCCGCCAGCAAGCGCTCGCGCGTGGCAAGCCATTCCACCGACAGCTCGTAGTCGGGGTCGGCAAAACCCGGTCCGGCCTTCTGCGTGACGGGCGCCTTGCGGCCATCCTGGTAATTCTTCCACGCCACTTCTTCCACCTGCACCAGGGCGCCGCGCACGGCGTCGAACGTGGGGTCGGCAAACGAGCGGATGAATTGCAAATGAAATTCGACCCTGCCCAGCGGAGCGGGCGCCTGGCCCTGGCGCGGCTGGGGAGTGGGGGGAGTGGCGGACATGGCTTCTCCTTGAGGTGTTGTGCCATTTTGCTTGAGCAGCGGCCGCTGGTCTGTGCGCTGAACAACTGTGCAACGATTGCTTGCCAAATTCCCGTGTTCGGGATAAATTCCCATATATGGAAAATAGGAAATTGACTGATCACGATACGGAACAGCGGCTGGCAGCGCGTTTAAAGCAGTTGCGCGTGGAGCGGGGCTGGTCGCTGGACCAGCTGGCCAGTGCCAGCCAGGTCAGCCGCGCGACCCTGTCGCGCCTGGAAAATGGCGAAGTCAGCCCAACCACGGCTGTGCTGGGCAAGCTGTGCGCCACGTATGGCCTGGCCATGTCGCGCCTGCTGCGCATGGTGGAAGACGACTTCGCGCCCCTGCTGCTGCGGGCCCAGCAAAGCGTGTGGACCGACCCGGACACCGGTTTTATCCGCCGTTCCGTTTCGCCGCCGTCGCGCGCGCTGGCCGGCGAAGCGCTCGAATGCGAACTCGGCGCTGGCGTGACGATTGCCTATGCCACCTCGCCCCGGCCCGGCATGGAACACCATCTGTTGCTGCAGGAAGGCCAGCTGAACGTGACCGTCGATGGCCGCTCCCATTCATTGCAGGCAGGCGATTGCCTGCGCTACCAGTTGCATGGCGCCAGCACCTTTGTCACGCCAGCCGACAGCGGAGCCCGCTATTTTTTGTTCATCGTCTGAGGTTGATATGTCCCCATCACTGCACCATTTTACCTGCGCCGATATTCGTGCACGCTTGCCGGAACTGGGCGCCTTGCTGCAAGACTGCGTGCACGACGGCGCCAGCATCGGCTTTATCTTGCCCTTCGACGCGGCGGCCAGCCAGGCGTTCTGGACAGATAACGTCTTGCCGGCCGTCACGCGCGGCGTGCGCCTGCTGCTGGTGGCCGAGGTGGAAGGGAAGGTGGCGGGCGCCGTGCAGCTGGACTGGGACACCAACCCCAACCAGGCGCACCGGGCCGAGGTGCGCAAGCTGCTGGTGGCGCCCGCTTTCCGCCGGCGCGGCATCGCCCGCTTGCTGATGCAGGCGCTGGAAGTGCGGGCGCGCCAGCTGCCGCGCAGCCTGCTGACGCTCGATACGCGCAGCAGCGACCATGCGCAGGCGCTGTACTTGTCGCTGGGCTATGTGGTGGCGGGCAGCATCCCCGCCTATGCAGTGGCGCCGGCCGGCGACCGGCTGGACGCCACCACCATCATGTACAAGCAGCTGTAGCAATGCTTGATTATTGAGCATTGAGCAATGAGCAATGAGCATTGAGCATTGAGCAATGAGCAATGAGCAATGAGCGGGAACTCAGGCTTTCAGGCGCGCTCTAACGACTGGGGCGCGCGAGCGTGCCAGGGCGGGTGCGGCCTTGTCTTGCATCGTGTCTTGCGCCGCAACAAGGCTGATGGGCGGCGCCGCGTGCAGGGGCGCCACCTCATTGCCCAAGGTGAAGATATCCACCGTGCCCGACAGTTGCTGGGCGCGCTGCTGCATGCTCGCCGCCGCCGTCGACGCCTGTTCCACCAGCGCGGCGTTTTGTTGCGTCACATGCTCCATCTGCACGATGGCGGCATTGACTTGCTCGATGCCGGACAATTGCTCGCCGCTGGCCATGCTGATTTCGCCCATGATGTCCGTCACGCGGTGAACGCTGGCAACGATTTCACGCATGGTGGCGCCCGCCGTATCGACCAGGCGCGCGCCCGCGTCGACCCGCTCGACGGAGTCGCCGATCAATTGCTTGATTTCCCGCGCCGCGCCGGCCGAACGCTGGGCCAGGGTGCGCACCTCGGCGGCCACGACGGCAAAGCCGCGTCCCTGTTCGCCTGCGCGCGCCGCTTCCACGGCCGCATTCAGGGCCAGGATATTCGTCTGGAAGGCGATGGCGTCGATCACGCCAATGATATCAACGATCTTTTTCGACGACGCATTGATCGAGCTCATGGTATCGACTACTTGTGCCACCACCTTGCCTCCTTTGCCAGCCACATCGGCGGCCGATAGCGCCAGCATGTTGGCTTGCCGCGCATTGTCCGCATTTTGTTTGACGGTGCCCGTCAGCTCTTCCATCGAGGCGGCCGTTTGCTCCAGCGAACTGGCTTGCGCCTGCGTGCGCTGCGACAAATCCAGGTTGCCGGCGGCGATCTCTCCCGAGGCGCCCGCGATGTCCTGCGTGCCGCCGCGCACATCGCCCACGATATGGATCAAGCTGGCATTCATGTCTTTCAGTGCCTGCAGCAACTGGCCCACCTCGTCGCCGGATTCGACGCGGATATTGCCGCTCAGGTCGCCGCCGGCCACCTTGCGCGCCACCTTGACGGCGTGCCGCAGGGGCCGCACGATGCCGCTACTGATGAACCAGGCCGTGGCCAGGCTCAGCACGCCGCCGATCAGACCCAGCGCGATGATCAGCACGCTGGTATTGCGCGCGCGGGCAATGGCCGCCTCGGCCGCCGCGCGCATCTGCGTTGATTGCGTGGCGATCTGCTGGTCGATGTCGCGCAGGGTGGGCTGCTCTTGGGTGCTGTTGCGTGTGGCTTGCAATTGCTCGATGCGCGCATAGCGCTGGTTCACGCTGCTATCGATTTCCCCGCTCACCGTGGCAAGCTGCCAGGTGCTGATGCTGACGACCACCGCCAGCAACAGCGATGACAACAAAAAACCCGTGGTCAGACGTACACCGATGCGTATATTTGAAATATTCATGTCCCCTCAGCTGTTGTCCCATGGTGGCCGCACCCCATGCGGGCGGCACGGCGCGGCGCTGTTGCCCCTGATGTTGCTGGGGTGAAATGAGTGTAGCAGTGCAATACTAAGTAATCTATAAATATTTCCATATTGAAATTGGTTACTGCTTGTTTAGCAACAGCTGGCCACTTTTGTCGAAATTATTGCCAGATAAAATCACCGTTCTTATTACAGACTCGTCCTACCTCGAACCCCGGCATCGTCTGACTGGCATATGCCGGCGCCGTGCCTACACTGATCTTTGCACAGGGCCGGCGGCGGCACCTGTCTTCTTACAGGAGGCTGATATGGCGAATATCCAGGCAGGATCGGACGGTGCGGCAAACGAGGAAATGACGGCAAAGCGCCTGAACGTGGTCGACTGGATCTCCATGATCCTGCTGATCGTGGGCGGCTTGAACTGGGCGCTGGTGGGCTTGTTCGATATCGATATCGTGGCCCGCATCCTCGGTGCCATGTCGACCGCGTCGCGCGGCGTGTATGTGCTGGTGGGGCTGGCGGCGCTGTATTCCATTTACCTGTGCGTGCGCAAGCTGCCAGCCAAACCCTAAGGGAAGCACTGCCTGTCGGTGACCATCCCCGGCGTGAACGCGCATTCAAGCAGGTGGAACGGGACTTCAAACAGGGAGGGCGTTACCCTGGCGGCGCACAAGCAGCGTAAGGGCTTGCTGCAAGCGCTGGAGGCTTGAGCTGCTGTCGTGGCTTGATGGGCCGCGTCCGCCTGTCCGCGCGCGCGTGGCCGGGCCAGTGCGTGACCTGCCTACTTAGCTGCCTACTTACCTGCTTACTTACTGCGTGCGCAGGTAGGCCAGCAAGTCGGCCACTTGCTGCGCATTGCCGATGCCCCAGAAGCGCATATTATTGCCGGGAATGAAATCGCTGGGGGCTTTCAGGAAGCCCGCCAGGTTTTGCTCGGTCCAGACAATATTCGCGTTTTTCATGGCCGCCGAATACTTGTAATCGGCGGTGGAACCGGCTTTGCGGCCGATCACGCCCGTCAGCCTGGGGCCGAAGCCGCCGCGCGCCGATGGCCCCACCTGGTGGCAGGAGGCGCACTTGCGAAACGCCACCTTGCCCGCTTCGGCATTGCCCATGACGGTGGTGGGCGCGCCGGCTGCCTGTGCGGCGGCGCCAGGCGCCAGCAGCAAGGCTGCAGCGGCGAGAGGGGGGAAGCAGCGGAAAAGGAAGGTGGATTTCATCGGTGGGGCAGGAATGCACGATAGGGCAAACGATAACGCATTTTACAGGCAGGCATCAAAACCTGCCCGCCACCGCGCAGCCATGCACGGTAGCGCTGCACGACGCGGTAGGGGCTGGACTGAATGCCGCTAGCGCTTGCCGCCTTGCGCACCCAGCGCCGCCATGGCCGACGCGAACACGATGCAGGCGATGGCCAGCCACTGGATCAGGCTCAGCTGTTCCCCCAGCACTGCCATGGCGGCCAGCGCGCTGACGGCGGGTGCCGCGCTGCTAAACATGCCGAACACCCCTTGCGGCAAGCGGCGCAGGGCAAAGATTTCCAGCGAATACGGCAGGGCGCTGGACAGCATGGCAATGGCCAGGCCCATCAAGGCAATCGATGGCGCCAGCAGGGCCGTGCCCGAGTAAGCAACGCCGATGGGCACCGTCACCATGGCCGCCACCGTCATGCCCCAGGCCACCGCTTGCCCGCCTTGCAAGGTCGAGGCGCGCTTGCCGAAGATGATATACAACGCCCAGCACAGCGCCGCCCCCAGCGCATACGCCACGCCGACGGGGTCCAGGCTGCCCGGACTGCCTTGCAGCGGCAGCAATAAATAGAGACCGAACACGGCGCACGCGACGGCCAGCAAATCGCGCGGCCGGCGCGACGACAGCATGGCCACCGCCAGCGGCCCCGTCACCTCGATGGCCACGGCAATGCCGATCGGTATCAGCGCAAACGCCCGGTAAATCAGCAAATTCATCAATCCCAGCACGGAGCCGTAGACCAGCAAGTTCAGCACATCCTTGCGCGTCAGGCGGAAGCGCCAGGGACGGAAGATGGCCAGCAGGATCAGCGCCGAAAACCCCACGCGATACGCGGTAATCCCCTCGACCCCGATGACAGGAAACAGATTCTTCGCAATCGCCGCCCCCAGATTGACAGAAATCTGCCCTCCCAAGACGGCCAGGGACGGGAGCAAAATGCTGTCGGGCAGGGGGGAGGTCGAGGCGGGGGAGGTCATGGGGCGGTATTTTAATATGCCTGAGGCTGGCAGTCGCTGGCAGATTGGTAAGCAGGGGAGATTTAACCGGGCAGTTGCTGACATGACTGGTGTATCTCGGCTTCTTTTTCGATATGATGTTGCAAAATGCGCGACAGTTGTAGAATTGTTTACTCATGGCCAGAAGTGGCCGTTGCTAATCGAACATCTTTTACCATGTTGATTCTTAACACTGGTAAACAATTATCGCCTGTGGCCCAGCCACCTATTGGCTGCAATCGATAACGGCGCCATGCAGAACAGGTTGAACAACGGTGCCATTAGCAGACCCAATGCAGCAGTGGAGCTTTGCGGGGCCACAAACACCGACCAGTAGGTGTGCGCGTCCAGCAGCAGCATCAGCAAGGCGCCGGCTAACAGAGCACCGCAATTCTTGCTGCGTTGTAGCGCAAGTGCCAGCAATAGGTAGGGCGCCAGCGACCAGGCGCACAGCGCCGTCCGAAAGACGATGCCGCCACCGTTGGCCAGAAATAGTGCGGTGATCAGGTGCAGGCAAGTGCCAACCGTCAGCAGTAGCCAGCTTGCCTGTCGTGGTGATTTAAGCGGCGATATCCCGGTTTTCATCGATCTGCGGTACGGTTGATTCCAGTAGATCGTATATGTCTTTTGAACCCAGCGCCAGATGCGATGCGATCGTCCCCTCGGCGGACACCAGTACAGCGCTCGGAGTCACCAGCGCGTCGTAGCGCTCGGATACCTTTCGGTCCTCTTGCAGCAGCGTGGTGCAGGAGCCGGTGGTATGTGGACGGTGCAGCTGTCCGGCATCGACGCGCAGGATGACGGCGATGCTGATCAAGCCCTGGTATTGCCGATGCCAACTCTCAATGCGCGGCGCCAGTTCGGCACAAGGGCCGCAGGCTATGTCGGAGAATACCAGCAGCACCGGCAGGCCGACAGACCTGAGCTGCGCCAGCGTCTTCGCTTCGCCAGTGCCCATTTCCGGCAGCGCGAAGTCCGGCGCCATGCTGCCGACTGCCAGTCCGCGCGGGCGCATGTCGACCGCATGCAGTGGCTGAATGTTGGCGGCGTCGAGTCGCAGCTCCATCGTATCCATGCGCAAGATCAGGCGCCCGTTCTGGCGCAGCGTATGCAGTAGCAGCCACCATTGCACCGCCATCACGGCGATGCATATCGACAGTGCCGGGGCCGTGACCAACATCTCGGCCAGATGCGTCCATACAGGAGCATGCGCGTATGCCGGACCAGCGTAAATCAGCGCGCCCGCCATCGACAGCAGTACCCCGTTCCTGAGCAGCGTAGTGGCGCTGATCGGCGTGGCGTCCTGCTGACCGAAGCAGTTGCAACTGGGCCGCTGGCCTTGCAGCAGCTTGTACGCCAGCACGGCGTTGTAGAGCGCCAGCAGTGCGGCGCCGGCGATGGCGCTCCACCACGTGGACATCGCCAGCGTCAGCATGAAGGCGATCGCCAGTTCGCACGTCGGCATCAGCCACGCCAGCTGCGGCTGCAATGCAGTGGGAATACCGAATTCCGCCAGCGTTTGAGCGTACGCCTGCCGGTGCAGTAGCTTGCCGGCTGCGGCCATCAGCAAGATGGCGCCTAACAGCAGGCGCAAGACCGTGAATGGCACTATAAACGCGTCCATTATCTCTTTCCTCCCAGGGTAGGTCCATCGTAACGTTGAGCGCCACCAAACGGCGAGATGATCGATGCGTTCGTCAGGTCGGAGCACAGTGGCCCGCACAATGCGGTGCCGCCGCAACAATTTGTGCCGGCGCAACCGTATCCCGGTGGGCAATCGTCGTTGGAGCTGCAGGTGGGCAAACCGGCGCAAGGAGTATTGCCGTGCACGCAGACGCCCGAGCCATTCGGCGTCGTAAAGCACACGCAGTCGCCGCCGCCGACGCATGCCGGGAAGGCGCCGCAACTGCCGCCGGCGCAGGTCTGGCAAGCCGTAGGCGGGCAGCAGTCGCACGAGAGCTTCTGGGCGTCGTCATACGCGTTTTGGCCATAGGCGGACACCGCGTTGTAATAGGCCTGCGCTTGGGACAGACAACCGCCGCGCTTGATGTTCTGTATGGTGCCCGTGCCGGGGAAGGCTGCGGTGCAAATAGCGCTAAGGCTACCAAGGAAGTTGGTATCGCACGCTGTCCTGTTCTGGTTGCACTTGTCGTAGCAACAATCGTGAGTATTACAAGCGGGAACGAAGCTGACGCCGAAGTAACTTTGCGGCGGCGGCACCCACGATCCGACCGCGCCGCAACCATTGGCGGTGCAGGTATGCGCCAGGTTAGCGGTGCGGGAAGGGCAGTGCGCCAGATGGGCAATGGGGTGCTTTTGCACCACGCCGTTGGGCGTGCAGCAGGCAAGGGCGGAGTCGTACACGCGGTTATTGCACAGGCAATTGCGCGCCGCCCAGGCGTTGTCGATGCCGAACCGGGCCAGGGTCATGCCGCCCAGGCCGAGCACGACCATTTTCAGTGCGGCGCGGCGCGAGGTGACGCCAGCGAGCGTGCGTGCGATGTCGTCGAGTACCGTATGGTCTGAGGTTTTCATGTCGTTCACCTATCGTGCTCTGGATGGCGACAGTACCGAGTCCAGCCCCACCGGTCCGGCATTGTTGGCCGCATGGTCCCATGAGATCAGGCTGTAGGAGGTGGACTCGGAGCGCCCGGTTGGACTTTGGATCTCGAAACCGCCAAGCGCTTGCTGGGGCGCGATATGGGCATCACCAGAAATCCAGCCCACATAGGTCATCAGGTCGGAATCGGACTGCCAGCCGTGTGGCGTGCCGGTGACGGTGGTGGGTGCCACGATGTCGAGGTGGAAGGCGGCGATATACAAGGAGCTGCCCAGCGGCTCGTCGTTGAAGATGGTGTAGGTCCAGGTGGCGTTATTGAGCAGCACGTTAACATGCGAGCGCAGACGTGGCGAGGCATACGGCGCCGGCTGCGGAATCATCACGTAGCGATTGACGACGAAGCCCAGCGTGCCGCCGGCCTCGTAGGTGCCGCGCAGGGTCAGCAGGTATTGCTGGCCGGGCGTTAGCCCGGTGGTGCTGAATCTGGCGCCTATGCTGCCGCTGCCTTCGTTCATCAGGCTACCGATGTACACCGGAAAATTCTGCGGGCTGATTCGCCGTGCCGCACCCAGTGTGGCGCCGGTCAGGAATACCTTGCTGGCGGTCTCGCTACCGATGTTGGTAACAGTGATCGAGACGATGACTTCTTCGCCGGTGTTGATGACCGTGGCGTTGCCCGTGCCGATCTGTGGCTTGCTAGCCATGATTGCCCCCATGGTTGGAGAGAGTGCGGCAAAGCATCATGCCAGCCAGGCCGGCCAGCATGATGGCCAGCGTGGGCGGCTCCGATACGGCCACCACTTGGTCGACCAGGAAGCTGAAGCTGACGACGTCGGAGAAGCTGCCGCCAAGGTCCTGCAGCATCACATCGAGCGTATGCACGCCGGGCAGCGCGTTGGCCGCCACGTCGATAGTGAACAGGGCAACATTGTCCCTGAACGAAAAACTGGGAATGCTGAACAGGACCAGTCCCAATGTTTGCTGTGGCGTCAGCGCGCCTGGATCGAAATTGCCAAAATTCAGGAACAGGTCGGTCGCGTCCAGCGCCGTGTTAGTCCTGTTGATGATGCTGCCGGTGATGCTGACGCTGCCACCGGCCGAGGCAGGCATGGTGGTCTGTGTTGAGGTGAGCGTGAGTAGCGGCAGCGCGTGCGCGCTGTGTGCCAGCGCGAGGAGTATTAGTGCGGCCAGCGCGCTACAGAACGATTTGTGTAGAGTATAGAGCATGGAAATCCCCTGGTTGGCATCATGGGATTAGCTATGCATTAACTATGCCAGTCCGTGGGAGCTCTGTTAAATCAAGGCTTGCACAGGATTGCCCGAGGCAGTCGAGGGGAAGTGTAAAGATGACCGACAAGCTGTCGATGTTAATCATTGTCATCAGAATCACCCAGGCACCTAAGGTCCAATGGATTTGAGATCGTTTTCACAGCAATCTCTTCTCTGTCACGATAGATCCAGGTTACAGTGTTGCGATCACCGATTGAATCCCCACTTGCTGCCTGTCGCGCCGCATAGTTACCTGTAACCCGGAGTAGTATTGAATGACTGTTTTTAGTATCGGCGACACCAATTTTGACGTAGATATCGCGAAATCAAGCATCAGCCAGGAAGAAGATGGCACTGGCATGGTGGAACTGAACATCGATATCCATGGGGACGACGATGTGTTTATGCGCTTGACCGAGCCCGATGACGCGCAATGGTCGTGGGCGCTGTATCCGCCTGCGTTTTTCCTGCACGGCTTGCGCATACCGGAAGGGCAGGAAGGAGCGTTTGCGATCGGGATGCTCGATACGCATCCCGAGGCGGAGGAATCGGGTATATATATGATGGAGTACGGTGACGTATCGGCCGTCAACATCATTGAG
Organism: Janthinobacterium pasteuri; assembly: GCF_051380775.1. Lineage (NCBI taxonomy): Bacteria > Pseudomonadati > Pseudomonadota > Betaproteobacteria > Burkholderiales > Oxalobacteraceae > Janthinobacterium > Janthinobacterium pasteuri. Next base: position 183,012 of record NZ_JBNYXS010000007.1, read on the forward strand.
TTGTCGGCACGACGCCTGCTTGTGTCGGGCATGGTGGACTTATGCGGCAAGCGGTTGCCATTTCATATCGATATGCCGCGCGCATAGTGCCGGGGCCGGTCCCGAAGGGACCGGCCGTTGCTAACTTAATCCAGCTTCAACGCCTTTGCCACCTCTCCCCACGCCACATACTTGAAGTTCTGCGGGCCGTCCGGCAAGCGCTTGTAGCCGTCCTGGATCACCAGCATGCCTTGCGCATACGCGCCGCCCAGGTTGGCGGAGGTGACGTCGAGGCCATCCGTTTCCGACGTGCCGTCTATGCCGGCCGGCAAGTTGAAGCCTACCTTGAAGCGGCCGCGCACTTTATATGGTGCTTGCGCATCGAGCACGACGTAACTGCTGTCGCCCTGGCTGGAAACAATCAGGTAGCCGGTGTCGGGCGCGCCCCCCGGCTTGCGGTAGATGGCCATGCCTTCCACGTCGGCGCTCAAGTGCGCTCCCACGGGCAAGACCATGGCCAGGGCGTCAGGCTTGGCGGCGTCGGCCGAGGTGGTCCACACGCCGCGCGTTTCCTCTCCCAGGAAGAGGCGGGCGTTGGCGTCGTCGGCAACGCAACCTTCCGGTTGCGTGGCGACCTTGAAGCTGCGCAAGAGGGTGGCGCTGAACTGTTTGCCGCTCAAGCCAATGCGGTATTGCTGGAAGGTGCCGTCCTTGTCGTTAATGAACGCTTCCACGCCGCCGCTGGCCGGTTGATACAGGCACATGCCGTAGATGCTTTTCAGGCCGGTCGGAAAACGGCCCGCTTCCGCGACGTCGCCACTGGCATTGATGATGAAGAGCATCATGCTGTTGTCATCGCGCTGGGTGGCCACAGCCAGGTCGACCTTGCTGCCGCCAAAACTGATGTTTTGCCGCACGTCGACGTTGTTCAGGCGGCCCACTTCCAGCAGCTGCGTCTGCTTGCCTTGCAAGTCGTAGACCAATAGCCCCTGTTTCTTGTTGGTGCCGAGGATGCGCGCATTGGCCGGATCGCTGGACAGCCAGATGGCCGGGTCGTCCGCCGCGTCACCCTGGCGTGCCATCGGCACCGTCTGCGCTTGCGGGGCGATGAAGGCGACCGCAGGCAGCGCTTCCGCTTGCCCAGCCCATTTCAAGGGGCGCACTTGCCAACCGCTCTTGCCGCGCAACATCAACGAATTCCCGTCGAGCGCCAGCTGGCTATCGCCCTTGCGCACATTCAAGGCGACAGCTTGCGGCGGCAGGGCCGTCCAATTCCCGCCCTGATGGGCGACCAGGTGCAGTTTTTCCGCCTTGCCGTCGAGCACGGCCACGCCACCCGGCAGCACGGCCAGCGCGCCGGCGCCGCCGTCCAGCTGGCCATATGGCTTGCGCAGGGCGACCACTTCGCGCTTGCCCATGCCTTCGGACTCGGCGTCATACGCCCACACGCCCATGTTCGCTTCGCTCACCAGCAGGCGCTGGGCGCCATCGTCGACTCTGCAATGCTTGGCGTGCGGCGGCAAGGCCAGTTTGCGCACCAGGCTGCGCTGTTCGCCCTGCATCACCCATTGTTCCGCTTGCCCATCCTTGCCGATCAAGAACAGATGATCGAGTTGCTGCGCGTCGCGGTACAGGCACGATGCTTCCACGGAAAACGTGGGAACGGGAAACGGCGCTAGACGGTTCAGCTTGCCAGCCTGCACATCCACGGAGACGGGCAGCGGGCGTTGCGTGTCCGCTTCCAGGAACACGGCCAGCACGCGATTGGCGTCGATACGTGTGTCGAGCTGCTTGGCGCGCACGGCGAGGCGGTCCTGTTCCTGGCCTGCAGCGTTGAACAAGCGCAAGCCATGCTTGTCCAGCGTCAGCCAGCCGCCGCCCGGCAGGCGCGCCAGCTCTTCGGCCTCCTGCATTAAAGAAGGTAAAGCAATGGCGGGGACGGCCAGCGCCAGATTGCTGAAAGAAAAGGCGGCCAGCAGGGCGCTGCACAGGACGGCTTTTTTTTTGTTATTCAAGATCATCATCAGAAGGCGCTGGCTTTCAGGCTCACTTTGAAAGTGCGGCCGTATTGTTCGTTCTGCACGTTGTACTGTTTCGTGTCTTGATACACATAGTATTTTTCGTTGTTCAGGTTGGCCGCCTCGAACATCAGCTGGAACTGCTTGTTGATCTGGTACGACAGCGAGAAATCGAGCTGTTTCTGGCTGGCGACGATATGGTCCTGGCTTTGATCGAGGATGTCGCCGCCCATTTCCAGCAGGTACGGCGACTTGTAGTTGAGGGCCAGGCGGGCGCTGATCGGGCCCGTTTCATAGCCCAGCATCAAGTTCATCACCTGGTTCGACTGGCCCGGCAGGCGGATGTCGCGGGTGAGTTGCTTGTTCGTGGCCTTGTCGAAGCGGCCGATTTGTGCGTTCGAGGTGCTGAGGGTGCCATTCACGCCGACGAGAAACTTGTTGAACGGCGCCGGCAGCATGCGCAGCAGCTGCATGTAAGCCAGTTCGATGCCTTTGACTTTCGCCGCGTCGCCATTCGCATACGAGGTGGCCGTCGTGTAGCCCGTCCACTGGCCCGTGCCGGCCAGGTTGGTCGTATACGTAAAATTCTTGATGTCCTTATAGAAACCGTAGGCCGACATCACGCCGTCGTTGCCCAGCACTCTTTCGATGCCCAAATCCAGGTTGTTTGCCTTCAAGGGCTTCAAGTCCGGGTTGCCGATCACGGCTTCCGTGTTGCTGGCCAGGCTGATGCCGGGCGCCAGCTGGCTGAAGTTGGCGCGCACCACGGCTTGTGTCCAGGCGGCCCGCACGCTGGTCTTTTGATCGACGTCATAACGGGTTTGCAGGTTTGGCAGCCAGTTGGTGTACGAACGTTCGCGCGTCAAGGGCGTGGCCAACCCTGCACTGTCCACTTGCGAGCCCGCCGCTTCAAAGCTGGTGCGCTCGGCGCGCACGCCGCCCAGGATCTGCCAGGCGTCGAAGTCGTAGCTGTTTTGCACATACATGGCGTTGATGTCTTCATGCATGCGGTAATCGTTGATGATGGACTCGGTGGCCAGGCGCGCCTTGTCGCGGTCCAGGCCGGCGACTCTGGCGCGGATGAGAAACGGGTCCAGCGCCACGCCGATGTTGCCCAGGTCATAGTCAAGCTTGTGGCCCTGCACGAAGTTGCTCATTGAGGTGGAAGCGGCGCCCCAGTAATTGCCGCTGCTGGCTTTGCTGCTGTTATATGTCCATTGATCCGTGTCATTGCTTTTTTCGCGGCGGCTGACTTTCGCGCCGAATTTCAGGGTGGCGATGTCGAACTTGCGCGCCAGGTCGATGCGCGCGTGGTGTTCATTGTCCTTCGAGTAGCGCTTTTGCAAGGTGATGGCGTTGAGCGCATAGCTGGCCGGGTCGTACAGCGAGGCGGGGCCGCTCAAGACAGGTTCTTGTGTGCCGTTGAAACTGATGCCGGCGACATTGCTGGTGCCGCGGAAACGGCCGTCGTTCAAGGACTCCGGCGTGTCTTCCGTGGCGCGGCTCATGCCGCCTTTCACGTCCAGGGTCCAGTCGCCCGATTTCTGCTGCGTGCCCAGCACGAGCGAGCGCACTTGCTGCGTGTACTTGCGCTGGCGGATGCGGCGCTCGGCGCGCGCGCTGGCCGTGGCGCCTTCGGCCAGGCTGCCGCCCGCGATATTGCTGATGGTCAGGCGGTCGCGCACTTCATCGTCGGAAAATTCACTGACGAATGAGCGCAAAAACCAGCTGTTGTCCGCTTCGGGGCGGTAATCGAGGTTGACGGCCAGGGCGCCGCGCTTGCGTACGGGCAGGTAGTCGCGCAATTCCAGGCTAGATAATTTCCCCTTGCTCCAGGCGCCGCCCGTTTCGACGTTGTCGGAGCCGAACGAGCGCCTTTCCGCGCTCAGGCCTGCGGCCACGCCCAGCTTGCCGTCGAGGAAGCGCTGGGCCCACAGGGCGCCGCCGCTGGGGCTGGTCTTGCCCGTCTTTTCATCATGGCTGGCGCCCACGTTGGCCGACAGCAGCTTGCCCGGCAAGTCGAAGGCGGACAGCGATTTGACTTCGATGGTGGCGCCCAGGGAGTTGGCGTCCATTTCCGGCAGCAAGGTCTTCGAGACTTCCAGGGTGCGGATCAGGCCGGCAGGCAGGATGTCCAGCGCCACGGCGCGGCGGCCCGCTTCCGGCGACGGCACCAGCGCGCCGTTGATAGTGACGGCGTTCAGGTCCGGCCCCAGGCCGCGCACCGTGATGTAGCGGCCTTCGCCCTGGTCGCGCTGTACGGACACGCCCGGCAAGCGGGCCAGCGCCTCCGCCGCGTTCTTGTCCGGCAAGCCGCCGATGTCGTCGCTGCTGATGACGCTGATGATGTTGTCGGCTTTCTCTTGCGCGGCGATGGCATTGCGCAGGCTGGCGCGCTGGCCGCTGACGACCACGGTGGCGGCCGCCTGGCCATCGTCCTGGCTTTGCGACTGCGCATGGCTTTGAGCGCTGAAGATGGCCATGATGCCGAGTGACAGGGCCGTCAGGCGCAGCGGGGAGGGGAACGAAGTGTGCATGGTTTTCATGAAGAGCTCGGTTAGGGAGGAAGGAACCGGGCGGATTCTAGGCAGCAAATATGACGGTTGCGTGACCGGCAAGGGCTTGCCACCCTGAAAACAAGGGCATACGAACGCTTTCCTGCTGGAAATGGGCCGTGGTGAGCTGAAATGACCTGCCGGCGCATGGCGCATGGGGCGCGGCATGCCGTATTTGCAGGATAGTCACTAGTAATGCTGAGCCGTTTGCACCTGCCGCATGGGCGCAGGGCATGTCATCGTGCCGTCACGGGCGGGCGCTATCGTGGCGACAGCACCACTTTTAAAGGTTTCCCACATGCTGCCGTTGCACCGTAACAGCCTGATTGCCGCCGCACTGGCCTTGCCCCTGTTCTTTTTTCTGTACGCCACACTGGGCCACGTTAAACCGTTCGCCATCTGGAAATGGATGGATATCGTCTGCGAAGGCGGTACGGCCGTCATGGCGGGCATCTGGTTCATGTTTACCCTCAGCAGCCGTCCACGGGGACGGGTGACGAGTCTGATTGCCGGCGGCCTGTGCGCCATCATGCTGGGGTCCTGGGCCGATTGCCTCGATGAATTCTTTGCCGTCGACAAGAGCGCCGTGTGGGATAACTGGCTGGAAGCCTTGATTCCGTTTGGCATGCTGGTGCTGACCATCGGCATGTATTACTGGCGCCAGGAACAGTTCCGCCTGAACGAACACCTGCAAAAGCGCGAACGTCTGTTCCGCGACCACCGCGCTTTCGACCGCATCACGCAGCTGGCCGACGCCAGCTATCTGCGCACGCAGATGCGCCTGGAGCAGGAGCGCCGCCCCGGCCTCGATTGCGCGCTGGTCTTGCTCGATATCGACAGCTTTCATCTGATTAACCGCGAATACGGCCACCGCGAAGGCGACCGCGTGCTGCAAGCCGTGGGTCACATGCTGCTGCTGAACTTGCGTAATGACGATTTGCTGTGCCGCTATGCGGGCGACCGCTTTGCCGTGCTGATGCCTGGCGTGTCGCGCGAGCATGCGGCCGTGAAGGCGCGTCATCTGTGTGCCATGGTGGGGCAGATGCGCCACCACGCCAACGATAACCGCGAAATTCGCCTTAGCCTGCGGCATGCCTGCTCGCTCACCGATGGCGTGCCGGAAGTGGTGTTAGCCGAGCTGAGCCGTGCAGTGGAAACGCCGCGCTCCGGTGCCGGGATCAGTTCCGTCGCACCTGCCTGATGCTGCTGAACCAGCAAGGCGACCCCAGCATCGCGGCCCATCACCAGCCGGCGCTGGTGCTCGATTATGCGCGCAGCCGCGACCTGGCCACGGCGCCGCTGCTCAAGGGCACTGGCCTCGATGGGGGCGCCCTGCCATCCGCGGAAAGCCAGGTCAGCGCCGCGCAATACCTGCAATTGCTGGCCAACGTGGCGCGCGGCCTGGACAGTGCCGACACCAGCTTCATGCTGGGCCAGCAAATGCTGCCCGGTCATTACGGCGCGGCCAGCCACGCCTTGCTGCAGGCGCAGAATTTGCGCCAGGCCTTGACCATCCTGTGTGATTTTCATACCTTGCTGTGTCCGCTGTTGCAGCCCCGCTTGCGCGAGGCGGGTGATATGCAGGTGCTGTACTGGACGGACGCGTTTGGCGCGCCAAGCCAGCTGCCTTTTTTGGTGGAAATGCATATGACGGCACTGGCGGCCATGTGCCGCTGGCTGGCCGGCGAGGCGCTGCCGTGGCGCTTCTGCTTCAACCGTGCGCGGCCCCGCCACGTGGAGCAGCATGAAGTGCACCTGGGCCAGGCACTGCGCTTCGATTGCCAGGTCGACGCCATGCTCATCGATTCCAGCTGGCTCGACAAGCCCTGGCCGCGCGGCAATGCCACGGCGGCCGCGCTGGCATTGCGGGCGGCGGCCGTGGCGCCCGTGCCGCCAGCGAGCCTGCTCGGCGCGCTGTACGACTACTTGCTGGCCAATATCCGCTGCGCGCCGACCCTGGAACGCACGGCGCAGGAGTTCGGCGTCAGTCCCGCCACGTTCAAGCGCCACCTGGCGCGCCATGGCACGCATTTCCAGGCTGAGCTGGACCAGGTGCGCGCGCACAAGGCCATCTACCTGTTCCAGGCGCATGGCTACGACAACGATGCCGTGGCTGCCTACCTCGGCTTTCATGATGCCACCAACTTCCGTCGCTCGTTCAAGCGCTGGACGGGACAAACGCCGCAGCTATTGCGTCACGCCTTAGCCTTGTTTGTTGCTGGTTAAAGACGTTCTGCACGCAGCGTTGCGCGCCAGCGCCACAGACAGTCGTTCCAGAGGGAACAATTGCCCGTTCTGCTACATCCATAGTACACTCGACCAGAGAGCGAACAGACGCGCTTTGAGGCGCTCCGGCACAGCGGCAGACGACCGGTGTGCCGTGCCTTAACCCAGCCTGGAAACTGGCGTCACCAGTATGGTGCGCCGGACACCGGGCAACTTGATAATGCTCAATCGTGTATTCACAATCGCAGATCGATCCAGTCGTCAGTTTCCGTAACACCCAGGGTGAGGCGGTGCGCGGCACGATTTTCAACTTGCAGCGCAATTCGCTGGTCATGGAAATCTACAATCCATACTCGATTGTGCAGGTCAGCGAGGTGCTCAATGACGTGACAGTGCGCATGGGGGCGAAGAACGCCTATGTGGGCAAGGGCGTCGTCATCAGCAGCGTCAACACGGGCCTGACGGCCATCGTTTCCGTGACCCTGATCGACGAATGGCGCGAGCTGAGCGACGTGGTGGTGGTCAAGGGCGCCGTGGCGAAAGAGTCCAGCGCCTTTGTTGCCGGCTGGGGCGAGCGCTTCCGCATCCGCCGCGACTACCAGATCGTCGTCAACGAAATGCGCGCCTTTTTGTCGGAGGTGGCGCGCTGGGTCGAGCAGGTCGACTTGTCCGATTCGCTACCCAAGGAAAACGGCCGTCTGCGCGCCGATATTTTCGATGAGCTGGCCCTGCCGCTGATGGAGCAAACCCAGCTGTACTTGCGCCAGCTCGAGGTGGAAGCCTCGCTCGTCGAGGAAGAGCGGGCGCCGGCCCACCGCGCGTTCGCCCAGGCCGCGCTGCACCCCCTGATCCTGCGCGCGCCGTTCGTCTTCCGCACGTTTACCAAGCCGCTTGGCTATGCGGGCGATTACCAGATGGTCAATCAGTTGCTGGACGATCCGCGCCAGGGCCCAAGTACCTACTTTCAGATCGTCAATGCGGCATTTTTGCAGGCGGCCGTGGCGACGGCGCACCGCAACCGCATCGATATCCTGACGCAATTTCTGGCGCACAAGGCGGCCGAGGCGCGTGTTGCCGGGCGCGTCTTCAAGGTGCTCAACGTGGGCTGCGGCCCTGCCATCGAGGTGCAGCGTTTTCTCGAGACTTGCCCCGATGCGCAATGGCTGGCCTTCGAACTGGTCGATTTCAGCAGCGAGACCTTGGACTGGACGCGCGCGCGCCTGACCACCATCATGCAGCGCACGGGACGTGTGGTGGAGATCGATTATGTGCACGATTCCGTGCACAACCTGCTCAAGCGCCGCCACGGCTCTGGCACCGCAGGCTTGCCCGGCAGTTTTGATGCCGTGTATTGCGCCGGCCTGTTCGATTACCTGTCCGACAAGGTGTGCGCGCGCCTGCTGCTGCATTTCGCCTCGCGCGTGGGGCCGGGCGGACGTTTGCTCGTCACCAATGTGCACGCCGACAATCCGGGCAAGTTCGGCATGGAGCATTTGCTGGAGTGGCATTTGATCTATCGCAATGAAGCGGGCCTGACGGCCTTGCTGCCCGAACATGCGATGGCGCCGAAAATCTATGTCGATGCCACGGGCGTGAATGTGTTCGCGGAAGTGAGCATTCCTTGATGGATACTCCAGGCCTGCACGCCGGCTACACGGCCGTTTTGCGCAACTTCCGCCTGGAATTCAGCCGCGGCGGGGCCTACACGGGCATCGTCCTGATCCTGTTGGGCATGGGCCTCGATTCGGCCCTGTATCCGGATAAGCAGTCGGCCTTCACCGGTGCGCGCATCCTCGTGTCGGCGCTGATCTTTTGCGTCGTGCTGGCCATGCGCACGCGCTGGGCGCAAGACCGCATCCAGGGACTGACTTTTGTGTGGCTGATCCTGCCGCAAATCATGATCGCCTGGATGATCGCCGTCACGGAAGGGGCCGCCTCGATCTATTACGTGGGCATGACCCTGGCCATCTATTCCTCGGGCATCGTGCTGGCGTTCGGCTTGTGGCAAAACATGGTCTTTGGCGCCATCTCCTGCCTGCTGTACGTGGCCGCCTGCGCCTGGCATGCGGGCGGCTTCGGCTTGCCGGCCACGTTTGTCGTCAACTGTCTGTTCCTCATCATGTCGGCCAGCATCAGCGCCGTGTTTACCTATTTCAATGAGCGTGCCCGCTTCATGCTGTTCCAGCTGAAGGCGGAAGTGGCGCATAAAAACACGCAGCTGGAAGAAACCAACAAAAGCCTGGCCGATATTAAGGGGCAGATGCTGCAGCAGGAGAAAATGGCCGCCATCGGCACCCTGGCCGCCGGCATGCTGCATGAAGTGAACAATCCCGTGAATTTCTGCATGATGGCCATCGAGGTGGCCATCGAAGACCCGGCCGCCCAGCAAAGTGCGCTGGTGAGCGAATGCCTGGCCGACGCTAAGCAGGGCATGCTGCGCGTGCAGCACATCGTTTCCGACTTGAAGACCTTTGCCTACCGCAAGAGCGGCAACCAGCTGGAAACGGGGCATTTCCAGTTCCGCAGCGCGCTCGACGCGGCCATCCGCCTGGTGGGGCATGAAACGAAGAATGTCAGTATCAGCCACGACTTGCCGGTCGACACCCTGGTGCGCGGCGACGAGGCGGCCATCGTGGGCGTGTTGATCAACTTGCTGGGCAATGCCGTGCTGTCCATGCGCAAGGGCAATGCGCCGCCGTTCGAGATCCGCATCACGGCGCGCTGGGATGACAAGCGCCTTCGCATCAGCGTGCGCGATAACGGCCCCGGCATTGCGCCGGAAAACCTGGCGCGCGTGTTCGAACCGTTCTTCACTACGCGTGAAGTGGGGCAGGGGCTGGGCTTGGGCCTGAGCATCAGCTACGGCGTGATCCAGCGCCACGGCGGCACCCTGAGCGCCGAAAGCGAGCTGGGCCAATGGGCCAGCATGAATTTCGACTTGCAGCGCTCCGACTGGGAGGGCCGTTAGCATGGACAACGATAGCCGCGCCAGCGTGCTGTATGTGGATGACGAAGCGCTGGCGTGCAAGTATTTCGAGCGCGCCATCGGTGCGCGCTACCGCGTGCTGACGGCGCAGAGCGTCGATGCGGCGCTCGCTTTGCTGGCAGACAATGGCGCCCAGGTCGACGTGCTCGTTACCGATTACCGCATGCCGGACCGCCTGGGCAGCGAGCTGCTGCAGGAAGTGGCGCAGCACTACCCGCACATCGTCTGCATGCTGGTGACGGCGTATGCGGACAAGGATGTGCTGCTGGAACTGATCAACGGCGGTGCGCTATTCCGCCTGCTGGAAAAGCCGCTCGACTTGCCCGCCATGCAAACGGCGCTGCAATTGGCCGTGCAGACGGGACGCGAGCGCGCCGCGCGCCGCCAGGCGCTGGTGGCGATGGAAGAGTCGCTGGCCTTCCTCGCGCATGAATTGAACACGCCGCTGGCGGCCATCGCCAATTTTGCGCGCGGCATCGCGCGCCGCGCGCAGGCGGACTCCGCACCGCAGGCCGAGATAGGCGAAGCGGCCGCCTTGATGCACGATAATGCGCGCTATTGTTTGTCCGTGCTGGCCAGCTTTGTCGACACGGTGCGTCTGGCCAGTGCCGGGCCGGGCATGCAAGGCGGACGCCGCGCCGGCAGCGCGCGCCAGCTGCTGGCCGCCTTGCTCGACAGTTATCCCTTGAGCACGGCCCAGCGCGCCGCCATCACGGTCGAGCAGGGCGAAGATTTCGCCATTGCCGAGTCACCCAACTGCGTCGCGCTGATTCTGTCGTCCGTGCTGGCGAATGCCTTGCGCTCGGCCGATGAGCAAGCCCATCCTGCCATCGGCATCCGCATCGATGCCGGCCGCATCACGGTGCGCGACAATGGCGCCGGCATCGCCCCCGAGATTGTCGCGCAGCTGTTGATCGACCCCGTCAGTGCCAGCGGCGATGAAGGCAAGGGCTGGGGCATGGTGTTTTGCCACCGCATGATGCAATCGTTCGGCGGCAACCTCGATATCGCCACCGAGTTTGGCAGTTCCACCACGGTAACCCTGAATTTTCCAGTACATATAAGGAACGAGCATGATTGACGCCAATCTGCGTTTGCCGGCTCAGCGTGAGCCGACGCAAGGCTTGCCGACGATACTCTATGTCGATGACGAGGCCAACGCCCTCAAATATTTCCAGCGCGCCATCGCGCCGTTGGCTGACGTGCTGACGGCCACCTCGGTCGAGGAGGGCAAGCGCATCCTCGACGAGCAGGCCGACCGCATCGCGGTGCTGGTGTCGGACCAGCGCATGCCCGGTGCCTACGGCAACGAGTTGCTGTCATACGCCTGGGACCGCCATCCGCACATCGTGCGCATCCTGACCACCGCGTATTCCGAACTGGAGCACACGGTGGAAGCCGTCAACCAGGGGCAGATCCACCGCTACATCCAGAAGCCGTGGGATATCGCGGCCCTGCGCATGGAATTGAAGCAGGCGCTGGAGCTGGCGCGGCTGCGCAATGAACACGCCCAACTGCTGCGCGAAAAGCTGATGGTGCGCCAGCGGCAAGCCGTCGCCAACCGCATCGGCGCCCTGTACGCCCTGTGCGCCAGCCTGGCCGGTGCGGAACAGCAGCTGCCTGTGGAAGCGTATTTGTCGGCAGCCCTGACGGCCGGCGTCACGCCGCCCGAACCGGACTGGCTGCTGATGGATTATGCCGACCTGGTCAGTTCGGAAGCCTTCCGCGGCACCGCTTTTGCCGCCGCCGTGCGCCAGCAGCTCGACACGCTCGAGCGCGAGCATCCGGGGCGTGGCGTGGAGCAAGCGATCGACATGCTGCTGCCCGTGTTTGGCGCAGCGCTGCAAAACCTGGGTGGCACGGCGCTGTTCCTCGATGGGCGCCTGCTGACGGAATTTCTGGAAACGCCCACTACCACGCCCGTCTCATCTATCCACTCGTTCTGGCTGGCCAGCTTGCTGTGGCTGGCGCGGCGTGGCTGGTCCTTGCAACTGAGCAAGACGGAACTGGGCTTGCAGGGCAAGGTGGTGCAGGCTGAACCGGCGCTCACGCCGGACCATCTGGCCGCCTGGATCGAGCAGTTCTGACGGTGCGCAAAATAAAACAGGGCCATGCGGCCCTGTCGGAGGCGGCTAAGGGTTGAACTTATTGTTCCGCAGCCGCCTTCAGGTTGTTCAAGCCTTTTTCAAAATCCTTGCCGATCATCCTGTCCATGCTGACGAAGACCGTCATGACCTTGCTGACGTAAGGGCTGGGGCCTGTCATGGTCCAGTTCACCTTGGTGCCTTCGCCCTCGGGTGTCATGCTGAAGGTGGTGGTGTTATGGCTTTCGAACGGTTTGAGGAAGTCCAGCTTGATGACGGTGCGCTCGGGCTGGGCCGCTTCGGTGATTTCCATGCGGCCGGCGCCCACCTTGTCGTTGCCTTGCCACGCATATTGCGCGCCCAGGCCAGTGGCCGGGCCCGCAAAGGTGCGGCGCATGGCCGGATCGAGCTTTTCCCACGGCGACCAGGCAGCCCAGTAGTGGAAATCCGTGATCAGGGCGGCGATTTTCTCGGGCGGGGCCTTGATGGTGATTTCGCGCTGGACACTAAAGGTATCGGGCTTGGTGGTGGCATAGCCGAAGACGGCGGCGACGACGACAACGATCAGCAGCAGGGTTTTTTTGATCATATGCTCTCCAAATCTTGAATGGTCGATGCGAACAAATCAAGGCAATCTTAGCAGATATGAATGGCTGTGCGCAGCCTGTTGGCCTTTATTTGCGCCAGCTCTGCGCCGGGCCGCCTGCACGTCCGTCTGCACGCCAGTTCGCCGTCGCGCACAGGCGCGCACGCCAGGTTTGTGCAGGTTTGTGGTGAGGGCCGGCGTCCGCTAGAATGCTCGCCTGCAAAGATTTCTGAGGGAAATATGATTCAACGATCGATCGCCAGGCTGACCCTGGCGTGCGGCTTGCTGGCTTCCGCCTTTGCCGCCAACCTGGCGCATGCCGATGCCTGTCCTGCCCATTACGTCGATGGCCGTAAGCCGGAAATCACCAACCCCAAGCTGGACGTGGCGACGAAAGAGCTGTGCTACAACGTGTTTGGCGTGATGCACTCGGGGATTACGCGCACGCCCCTGTGGTCGGCTGAACACTTGACAGTGAACAACCTGGACGCGGCGCAGGACTTGTCGCGCGAAAATTCCTTCCATGCCGAACGCAAGCTGCCCGCCGCCCAGCGCGCGGAACTGGCCGATTATGCGCGCAGCGGATTTGACCGTGGCCACATGGCGCCGAACGGCGACATGCCGGACCGCCAGAGCCAGCACGACAGCTTTACACTGGCCAATATGGTGCCGCAGGACGCGCGCAACAACCGTTATGTGTGGGCCGGTATCGAAGGTGCCGTACGCAAGATGGCGAAGAAGGAGGGCGATTTGTACGTGATCACGGGGCCGGCCTTTATTGGCGGAAACTTGCGCAAGGTGGGCAGGGTGATCGTGCCCAGCCATCTGTACAAGGCCGTGTACAGCCCGCGCCAGCGCGCCGGCGCCGCCTATTTCATAGCAAACGTCGATACCAAGACGTATGAAGTGCTGAGCATTGCGCAACTGGAAGACAGGATAGGCATCGATCTGTTACCGTCGCTGACGCGCCAGCAAAAGCTTCGCATGCTGAGTTTGCCGAAGATTAATAGCAAGTCCAAAAAATAATCCCCTTGAGAGGAAATCCCATGTGCGCAAAGAAATTCGTCCCGTATGCCAATGAAAGCGATGTGCTGGAGATCGGCGGCATGACCGTCGAAAACCGCATCGACCGTATCAGCATCAGCGGCGACATCGACCTGACCCAGGACAAGCCGGGCCTGGCCCTGGCGAAACAGCTGCAAAAACTGCTGGGCGACGTGGTGGCGCAGCTGGAAAAGCAGGAACTGCCCGACCAGCTGCCGCCGCCCGAGGTGACGTCGGTGGCCAATCCCTTCGAGTGACGTTGGCCATGGCCGGGCCGCTTCAATAGCGTCAGGCCAGGCCGGGAAGCCGCTTGAGTTCGGCCAGCAGCAAATCCCAATGCCAGATCTGCTCTGGAATGTACGATGCGCCGCCCGGCCCCGGGCGCAGCATGACTTCGGTTGCCACGCCTTTTGCCATGAGCTCGCGTTGCGCCCACTGCATTACGCGGCGCTGTCCCGTCAGCCAGCTGCGATGTTCAGGCGACAGCAGTGCCAGGGCCTGGGGCAGGCGACAAGCGAGGGTTTGCCGCAGGCGGATGACCGCTGCTTTGTCTGTCCGCTCAAAGGCAGGTTCAAGCACGTAGGCCTGGCCGGCCGCGTCGCGGACGTCATATTTATCCTGCAGATAGTTACTGACATGGTTTCCGCTCACAACGGTCTCGATCTTGCCCGACAGGACGTCAAGCAGGAATGCATTGACGCCGACGTAGCAAAATTCGCTGCGTCCATGCACCACGTATGCCTCGGAATTGGCGCGGATGATCCAGTAGTCGCCGCGTTCGGACAGGACACAACACTGGATCGCGTGCTTCATGTAGTGCGGCGACTGCGGATCGCCTTCGCAGAGCCGCAATATCATTGCTTGTGCAGTGTCAGCGCTGATCATCATTTTCGCTGGCCCCGTGACCATTGCAGATAATGCAGGGCAATCGCGATGCCGCTCATGCCGATGGCCCAGTTCCGCAGTTGCCACAGCGACGGCCCCATTTGAACGGCGTACGGTGACATATATTTATAGAAAAACATCTGCACCAGGTACAGGGCGAATGCAGTGGCCAGGATGCCGGCCCTGGCCAGGCGGCCCGGTGTCTTGCCCACCCACTCCGCGATAAAAATGATCGGCAAGGCAATAAAGAGCAGCTTGTCGCGATGCAGGCTTGCCGGATAGATCTCGGTAATGCCCAATACAATCGCATTCAGGCACCAGTAGGCATAGACGGCAGCGATGATGTACAGGCACGCGCCGATGCGCCGCCGGCCGCCAGGGCTGGGGCGGGGCAGTTTCGCTGATGCAAAGTAGAGCCGGGCATCCTCGCGGTACAGCAGGTAGAGGAAGGCCGCGAACGCCGGTACTGCAAACAGCAGTCGCAGGGCGAGGCTGCCCTGTGCCGGTGATTCGATGGTGATCATCACCCCCATGCTGATCATGCCCGCGATGACGTAGGCCATGCGCGCCCAGCGTTGTGCGCAAAGCAGACCCATGGCAATGAAAAAATTGCCATAGCCACATGCTTCAAGCAACTGCAGCGCACCGGACGCCATGTGGCGGCCAAATAGCAGGAAATAAGTGACCATGCCACCCGCGTTCATGAGTAAAAAATAGGCAGTCACCGTGACGGCTGGGGGACGCGGGCGTCTCGCCTGGCTGCTGTCGGGCGTGGTCGGCGGGAGCGTCTCCGGTCGTGGAGAATCGAATACTTCGGATGTCATGAGGATGTACGCGCTATGAATTTGCTACGGCAGGGCGCGCGGCAGGCGCCCGTGCGGAATGGAATCCCATCCGACGGCCTGCATCGGATGGGGCTGATACAGCGCCGGCTTACTTGGCGAACGCGTCGCTTGCCGGCGTGATCGTCACCGCTTCCGGCTTGATGTTCAGCTTCATTGCGCCGATGACTTTGTCTTCATCGAGCAGCGCCTGCGGCTTGTTGCCGTCGTACTTGATGGGAGAAAACGCGTCGCTGACGAGCTTTTCCTTCAAGCCGGCCGCATCCTTGGCGACAATCACCACGGACAGGTTCTTTGCCGACAGATGCTGTTTGATGGCACGGTTGACATCGGCCACCGTCAGCTTCGACAAGCCGTCGCGCATCAGCTTGGTGAACTCGGGCGTGCCATACCATTGCGAATCGAGCGCGTAACCCAGTTGCTGGTCCTGCGTCGAGGTCATGACGAACACATTTTTCATCAGGTAGTCGCGCGTGGTGGCGAAATCGTCCTGCGTCAAGCCGTTGTCGACCAGCTTGCCCAATTCCGTCAGGGCCACGCGCAAGGCGAAGTGGGCGTTGTCCGGCGCCACGGGGCGTATCCAGATTTCGAACAACTGCGCCTTGCGGCCCAGGTTCGGGTTCGGGAAGAACTGAACCATGCCGCGCGGGAAGGCTTCGATGTACGCGTAATCGCCATAGTTCATGCCGCGAATTTCGCGGATGCGCTGGTACAGGTAGGAATTCGAGGCGCGGTGCTCGCCCAGCCAGGTCTTCGCCAGCCACAGGGCGGGGAAGTCCGGGTGCGTGCGGGTCACGTCGAGCGGCAGGCCGAAGGAAATCGCCGTGGCGCGCGTGTTTTTCTCGATGATTTCCACTTCCAGTCCCTGCGCCTTGCGGCCCGCGGGTTTCGTGGTGGCCGGCAAGCCTGGGCCGGCCGGCAGTTTGCCGAGTGCCTGTGTCAACGAGGCTGTCATGGCGTCGGACACATCGCCGGAAATGCCCACCTTGACGGCACCTTGCGCATACGCGCTCTTCCAGAACTGTTTCACATCGTCGAGCGTGATGGCGTCGATGCCGGCCACCGTGCCCAGCACCGGGTGGCCATACGGCGTACTCGCGTAGACATTGGTTTGCAGGCGCTCCTTGGCGAATTCCTCTTCGTTATTGTCCTTCAGGTCCAGCAACAGCGCGTTCTTTTGCGCATCCTTCAGGCGGCGGAAGTCGTCTTCGCGGAAACCGGGCGAGAGCAGCAGCGGCAGGGCGATGGCGTTGAACTGCGTCCAGTTATCCCTGTGGATGGAGCCCGTGAAAGTCGTCATTTCCTTGTCCGTCTGCTGGGAAAAGCTGCCGGCCAGCGGGAACAGGGCCTGGTTGACCTCGTCGATCTTGCGCTCGGACGAACCACCGGACGCCACCATGGCGGCCGTCAGCGCGGCCAGGCCTTCCTTGCCTTGCGGATCTTGTGCGGAACCGGCCGTAAACAGCAGCTTGTAGCGGATTTGCGGCAGCGCGGATTTTTGCACCAGCACGTCGAACCTGGCGTTCGAGGCGGCGGGCAGCAGGCTGGCCAGCTTCGGCGTGGTGGCGATGGCCGCTGCCATCGGCTGATGCGACAGGGTGGTCACCACCAGGCCCTCGTCCGTCAGGTATTTGCGCGCGGCCGCCTGCAGGTCGGCCGGCGTGAGCGTATCGATCAGACGGTAGTACTGGTTGATGGTGGCGTACGAGCGGTCGAAATGCACGAAGGACGCCAGGGTGCCGGCGATCTGCTCCGTGTTGTCTAGCGAGCGGATCAAGCCGTATTTTTCGGCCGACTTGGCGTCCGCCAGGTCTTTCTCGCTCACTAGCGTGTCGCGCAGCTGCGCCACGGTGGCCAGGATGGCGTCGCGCACGTAGACGGCGTCATCGATGTTTTTCACGCGCGCGCCGAGCACGGCCAGGGTCGGATCGACGCGGTCCGGCGTCATCTCGAACAATTGGTCGACCTTTTGCTCGTTCTGCACCAAACGCTTGTACAGCGGCGAAGTGCGGCCGAACGACAGCGACAGCAACGTTGCCAGCGCGGCCTGGTCCTTGTCTTTCACGGAAAACGCGGGCGCGTGGAAGCCCACGGCTACCCATGGCAGGGTCGGCGTGGGCCAGGCCACGTGCTTGTAGACGGGGCCGCGCGGCGCAGGTTCCACGGGCACGGCCGCCTGCTGCTTGCCACGCTGCCAGCCGCTCCAGTATTTTTCCACCAGCGCGATGGCTTGCTGCGGCTCCACGTCGCCGGCGATGATGATGGTGGTGCGCTCGGGACGGTACCAGCGGTCGAAGAAGAGCTTCGAGTACGCGTACTGGTTCGGCATGTCTTCGATATCCTGGATAAAACCCATCGTCGTGTGTTTGTAGGTATGCGTCGTGTAGGCGCTGTCGCGCATCACTTCAAACAGTTTCGAGACGGGATTGGCGCTGTTCTTGTTGTATTCGCCCAGCACGGCCCGCGATTCCGTCTTGAACGCATCTTCCGCGTAATCGAGGTGCTGGAAGCGGTCTGCCTCCACCTTCAGCACGGTTTCCAGGTCTTGCCTGGCAAACGTGGTGTGGTAATTGGTCAAATCGTCGCTGGTGTACGCGTTCTGGCGCGCGCCGGCGCGGGTGATGACTTCCTGGTATTTCTCGGGCGGATAGGCCTTGGTGCCACGGAACATCATGTGCTCGAAGAAATGCGCGAAACCGGATTTGCCCGGTTCGACTTCATTGCGCGAGCCCGTCTGCACGGGAATCTGCAGCGAGACCAGGTTGGGGAAGCCGGTTGGCACGATGATGATCTTTAATCCATTGGCCAGGGTCTTTTCGGTGGCCTTGAACGGCAGCAAATCGGCCTTGCTGGCAGTGGCGCTGTGAGTGGTAGCCGGTTTGACTGGCGCGGCGGCCAGATTCGACGAGGCCATGGCCGACAGGGCGAGGGCGAAAGCGGGGATGAATGTGGGCAGCAATGCGGGCATGACTCTTGACACGGGGGCTCCTTCTTTTTGGGATGTTATGAAAGTGCAACGCCGCAGCATAGAATATTCATGCCGCCGTGCATAGGGGCAGGATGTGCAACGAGGAATGACGCCTAGAAGTCAGGCTGCAGGATGCGCGTGGTGAGGTGACTGAGAAAATTGCGCCGGGTCGGCAGGAACATGCGGATATACACGATGCCGTGCGCACGGTCATGGTGGTACACGACGCGGATGTCGTGGCACAGGCGCTGCCGCACGTCCAGGCCGAGGTCGCGGGCTTCTTCGATGGGCGCGCCACTGTCGGGATAAGTCTTCAGATCGGCAAAGAGTTGCCGAAAGGCCGGGGTGAAATGCTCGCAGGTCGCTGCCGCATGGCGCGCCTGGAAGTCGCTGTGCAATTCCCTGAAATCGGCTGCGGCGCTTTTCAGTACGACGAGGCGCGTCATCTCAAGCCTGGTCGAGGCTGGCCAGGAAGTCTTCTTCGGACACCACGTCGCCGCGTGCGATTTCCTGGTTGCCCATGGCGATCAGCTTCATGAACGCGTGCTGTTCCTGCATCTGCTGCGCCTGCCGTTTGCCTTCCTGGTACGCGTGCATGGACAGCACGACCATCTTCGCTTCGCCATTTTGCGTGATGATGATGGGCTCGTCCTGGCCCGCGTCAAAGCTGTTGACGATCTCGGTCGTATTGGCCTTGAGGAAGGAAATTGGCTTGATGCGTTCCTTGAGGTTCATGGCGGCTCCGAATGAGTCAAAGTGTGACAGGACCAAATATACACCAAATTTGGTCGTGCTCCCTTGTCGCTTACGTGAGCGTGGTTTCCGGCAGGCTGATGCGGTTGCGGCCCAGGTGCTTGGCGCGGTACATGGCGCAGTCGGCCGTGTGGATCAATTGTCCCAGTTCTGTGCCGGGACCGGGCAGGGCCGTGGCGGCGCCGATGCTGACAGTGACGCAGGCACCGTCGGAGCGCTTGCGCGGCAGTTGCAGCCGCTCCACGCGCTGGCGGATGCGTTCGGCGACGATGGCCGCGCCCTTCAGCGACTGGTTTGGCAGGATGACGGCAAACTCTTCGCCGCCATAGCGGGCCACCATGTCGTTCGTGCGCATTTCGCTGGCGACGGCGCCAGCCACCTTGCGCAGGCACAGGTCGCCGCCCTGGTGGCCGTGGCTGTCGTTGTATTCCTTGAAGTTGTCGACATCGACCATCAGTAGCGACAGGGGCTGGCCCTGCCGCTGGGCGCGCTGCCATTCGGCCAGGATGGTGTCGTCGAAACAGCGCCGGTTCGCCAGGCCCGTCAAGCCATCGCGCGTGGCCAGGCGTTCCAGTTCCACCTGCGCGCGTTTTTCATCGGTCATGTCGCGCAGGGTTTCGACCACGGCGATCAGTTCGTCGCCATTGCCGTAGATGGGGCTGGCATCGACGGCCAGGTAGCGGCGCCGGCCCGTGCGCGGCATGTCGCACCAGTTTTCCGCACACAGATTGCTGCCCGTGCTGCTGCGGTATTGCTGCTGTACCTGCAGCGCGCGCATGTCGCCGCCGCGTCCGGCCAGCAGCAGGTCGGCCAGGGTGGGGCGCTCGTCGTTGTAAAAGCAGCGGCCCGGCTCGTGCGTGCCCAGCACTTCGCTGGCCGGCACGCCCGTCAGCTGCTCGCAGGCGCGGTTCCAGATCATCACCCGCCCATGCGCATCGAGGACAAAGGTGGGCACCACCAGCAACTCCATCATCTTGACGGCGAAACCCTGGGCTTCATCGCAGGGCGATGCGCTGACACGTGCATGGCTATCCGGCATGTATGCATCCTTCCTGGGCGTGAACGGGTGGGGGCGGGCTCCTTGGTCATGATGCAGCGTGGCGTAGCGACGGTGTTGATGTGGAGCAATATTTTCAGCGATGGACCATCGCTTCGTCGTGGCAGCCTGGCAGCGGTAGCGACAGGTGCAAGGTGGTGCCGGCGCCGCTGCGGCTGTCGATGTGCAGCTTGCCTCCTGCGGCCGTCACGCGCTCATGCATGCCGGACAGGCCGCAACCGAGGCGTGGCGGCGAGCCCGACAGCCCGACGCCGTCGTCGCTGATGCGCCATGCCAGGGTGTCGCCCGCTTGCTGCAGGCACAGCTGGACATGCGTGGCGCGCGCATGGCGGGCGATATTGGCCAGCGCTTCCTGCAGCGCGTGGTATAGCAGTGGAGCGTGCGCGCTGCCGGCGGCGGCGTCGAGCCGGTAATCGCAGCTGCAGTCGATGCCCGTGCTGCGCTGGAAGTCCGCCAGCAAGTCGTCGCACGCCGCTTGCAGACCGGCATCGAGGGCGGGCGGGCGCAGGTCGTGGATGACGCGGCGCAGCGCCGCGATACTGAGGTCGACATTGCGCGCCATCCCGGCCAGTTGTCGTGCCAGCTGGGGCGTCGCGCCACGCGTGCCGGCCTGCAGCATGGACATGTCGATTTTCAGGGTCAGCAAATGCTGGCCCAGGTCGTCGTGGATGTCGCGCCCGATGCGCAGGCGTTCCTGCTCGCGTGCCTTGCGCTGCCCGCTGGCCAGGCGCACCTGCTCGGCGTCAGCGCGCAGTTATTCCAGCGTCTGCCGGCGCAACGCCAGCCGGTGCCGGCGCCACAGCAGCAGCGCCATCGCGCCCAACAGGATGTCACATGCCGCCATCAAGGTGGCGGGTGTGTCGTCCGTTAGTATCGGCACGGTGTGCAGGGTAGCGATTGCGCCGGCCGCCAGGCGGGCCAGAATGCTCAGGCGGTACGGCAGGCGTATCCAGCGTTGCAGCATGTCCTTACTCCCTAAATATTTTCCAGTAGGCAATGTTCTTACAGAAAATATAATAACTTTGGTTTATGTATATTGTCTAAACGCAAAAGCTACGCAGTTATGCCTGCCGCTGTGGCTTTCTTGCCTGTTGACACCGTGGCACCAGGTGGCGGCCACGACATTTGCACGGGAAGTGTCGCGGCGGCATATAATAGAGGGTTGTCAATCGGCTTTTTCGGTGACGGCGCTGTGCGCCGGCATCGCTGCGGACGCCTTGCGCGAGAACGCCAGCCAGCTCTTAGGAAACACAGTGACTTATAGCATCAAAGAGATTTTTTACACCCTGCAGGGCGAAGGTGCGCACGCGGGCCGTCCGGCCGTGTTTTGCCGCTTTTCCGGCTGCAACCTGTGGACGGGCCGCGAAAGCGACCGCGCCACGGCCGTGTGCCAGTTCTGCGACACGGACTTCGTCGGCACGGACGGCGAACTGGGCGGCAAGTTCAAGACGCCCCAGGAACTGGCCGCGCTGATCGACAGCCTGTGGCCGGCCAGCTACGCGCCCAGTAAATACGTGGTGTTTACGGGCGGCGAGCCCTTGCTGCAACTGGACACGGCCCTGATAGACGCCATGCACGCGGTGGGCTTTACCATCGCCATCGAAACCAATGGCACCTTGCCCGTGCCGGACGGCGTGGACTGGATCTGCGTCAGCCCGAAAATGGGCTCCACCCTGGTGGTGCACAAAGGCAATGAAATCAAGGTGGTCATTCCCCAGTTCCAGCAAGACCTGGCCGCCTACGAACAACTGGATTTCGAGAACTTCTTCGTGCAGGCGATGGACGGCCCCCTGGCCGCGCACAACATGAAGCTGGCCATCGAGACGTGCAAAAGCAACCCGAAGTGGAAGCTGAGCCTGCAAACCCATAAACTCCTGCAAATACCTTAACAACACCTATGCTGACTATCACACGCAAGCTCGAATTCGACGCGGGCCACCGCATTCCCGACCATAAAAGCCAGTGCCGCAACTTGCACGGCCACCGCTACACGGTGGAAATCACCCTGGTCGGCAAGGTTATCGAAGCGGAAGGCAATTCCGACAATGGCATGATCATGGACTTTTCCGACGTGAAAACCCTGGCCAAGCAGCACCTGGTCGATGTCTGGGACCACGCCTTCCTCGTGTATGAAAAAGACACGGCCGTGCGCGACTTCCTGGCAAGCCTGCCCGACCATAAAACCGTCGTCATCGACCGCATCCCGACCGTGGAAAACCTGGCGCGCATCGCTTTCGAGATATTGAAAGCGGCATTTACCGATCATTTCGGCACGGGCTTGCACCTGCATAAGCTGGTGCTGCATGAAACACCGAATTGCTGGGCAGAAGTCACCGATGACTGAAACGCACGCTAGCGCGCAGGACGCGCGCTACATGCAGCTGGCCCTGGAGCAGGCCCAGCATGCGTGGGACCTGGGCGAGGTGCCCGTCGGCGCCGTCGTCGTCAAGGATGGGGAAGTCATTGCCGTGGGCTACAACCAGCCCATTGGCCGCCACGATCCGACGGCGCACGCGGAAGTGATGGCCTTGCGCGCAGCCGCCGAAAAGCTGGGCAACTACCGCTTGCCAGGCTGCGAACTGTACGTGACCCTGGAACCATGCGTGATGTGCTCGGGCGCCATGCTGCATGCGCGCCTGGCGCGCGTGGTGTACGGCGCGGGGGACCCGAAGACGGGCGCCTGCGGTTCCGTGCTGAACCTGTTCGAGCAGCCAGCCTTGAATCACCAGACGGCCATCGAAGGGGGCGTGCTGGCCGACGAATGCGGCGCCTTCCTCAAGCGCTTCTTTGCCGAGCGCCGCCGCGCGCAGGCGGAAGCGCGCAAGCTGGCCAATCCGCAGGCCTGACACCAGCCCTGACAGGGCGGGGCCGCCATGGTCTTGCCCTGCATGTCATCCCTGCCATCGCTGCCAGCCTTCCCGGCTGGTATTTTTGCAACTGTTGCGAAATAACATCTGTCTAGACTACTTTGCCATTCTCAAATGAGAATGATTCGTGTTACAGTAATGTTTTCGCCAGCAAACTTCCCTTGCGCATCGTTATCGATCCGGGTTCAAGAGCCAGCCTTTACTCTTAGACCGGATCATCATGACTACAGTGCTTCTGCAGCGCTCCGCTGCACCCGTCGTATCCCTCGCGCCACTTCCCGCTCGCCGCCACAATCTGGTATTGCGCGCCGCCTTGCTGGGCCTGTTTGCCGCGCCCCTGCTGCCTGTGTATGCGCAAACCACCGCCGTCAACGCGGGCACGGCCGCCCAGGAACCGGGCAAGTTGCCCGTGTTTCCGGAAATCGTCGTCAATGCCAAACAGGACTATGAGCGCCGCGCCGGCACCAAGACCGTGATCCGCAGTGAAGACCTGGAGCGCCGCGGCGTCACCGAGATGGGCGGCATCGTGCGCTACCAGAGCCTGATCAGCGCGCCGATGGCGGCCTCGGGCGGTGGCGGCGTGTGGGATGGCGCGGGCAATACGGGCTACAACATCCGTGGCCTGGAAGGCAACCGCGTCAGCCTGGATGTCGACGGCATTTCCCTGCCGGATGCGGCGCCCAAGCCGGATGGCACAACCCTCAACGCCTTCGGCACGGGCCGCGATTATTTCGATCCTGAAACTTTCCGCGAAGTGCGCATCGATTCGGGTACGACAGCCGCCAGCGGCGCCAATCCCGGCCTGGGCGGCGGCGTGTCCTTCATCACCAAGTCGCCCGAAGACTATCTGGGCGAAGGGCAAGACCATTATGTGGCCTACAAATACGGCCGCGCCACGGCCGACCGCAGCAATGCGCACACCGTGACAGGGGCTGCCAGGATCGGCGCCACGCTGCAAGGCCTGGCCGTGTACGTGCGCCGCGACGGCGAGCAGATGGATACGCGCGGCAGCACCGCCGCCAATCCCGACGACTGGCATTCGAACGCCTTGCTGTCCAAGCTGGTATGGGCCTTGCCGGGCGAACAAAAGCTGGATTTGACGGTCGACATATTCGAGCGCAAGAACAAGCGCGATCTGCGCAACAAGGTCAGCGCCATGTATCCGGACGGCGTGCAGCAGGATTCCAGCACCAAGCGCACGCGCGTCAGCCTGGGGCATGATGTGGTGCTGAAGGACTTCGCCCTGTTCGACCGCCTGACCTCGAAAGTCTATCTGCAGAATGCGAAAACCGGGGACCAGACGAGTGGGCGCTATGTGTATCGCGGCACTTTCCTGCGCGCCATCGACACCAGCTTCAAGAACGACAGCATCGGCCTGACGTCGGAAGCGTTCAAGCAAGTCAATGCCGATAACGCGCTGGTGTATGGCGTGCAGCTGGAGCAGGGGGAATCGCGCCGTCCCTGGGTGGAGGACCGCACGGTCATCGCCACGGGCGCGCACCAGATCACGCGCAAGAACCGCATGGCCGACATGGATAGCACCAAGCTGGCGCTGTATGTGCGCGACGACTACCGTTTCAATGTGGGCGGCAAGAAGGCGGTCCTGACGCCGGGCTTGCGCGCCGACTACCGCAAGAATGAGCCGAAAAATCTGCAAAACTACGCGATCGGCGTACCGGGCGCGTCCAAGGAAATACGCAAGGACAGCGACACCTACTTCACGCCGAGCCTGAGCCTGTCCGTGGAAGTGCTGCCACAAATGCATGCCTACGCCACGTTCACGCGCGGCACGCGCCTGCCGACGGCGATCGAACGCACGGGCACCTATGATTCCATCAGCTATACGGGCACGGGTAATGGCTACGCCGTGCTGGGTAATGCAAATCTGGGCAAGGAAACCAGCAAGGCGTATGAGCTGGGCTTGAAAGGCGACGTGACCAGGGGCTTGAGCATGCATGCCTCCGTCTACCAGACGGAATACAAGAACATGATCGAGTACGTGGCGCAAGACTTGGACCCGGTGAATTACCCGACCCTCACCCAGGGCTTGTTCCGTCCGGAAAACATCGGCAATGCGCGCACCTGGGGCGCCGAGCTGAGCCTGCGCGCGGAACTGGGCGCCTGGGCGACGGTCATGCAGGGTTATCACGTCGACTTGGCCACGGGCGTGGCCAAAGGGCGCTCCTTCAATACCCTGACGGGCGAAAGCGGCGGCCTGGCCTCGGTGGCGCCGGCCAAGACGGCGCTGACCTTCGGCTACGATCACGCGAATCAACTGTTCGGCCTGGCGCTGACGGCAGTGCATGCCGGTGACAAACAGGCGCCGAACGACTTGCTCATGGGCACGACCGCGCCGCGCTTCAAAGTGCCGTCCCACACCATCTTCGACTTGTCGACCTACTGGAACGTGCACAAGAACGCCAAGATTATCGTCGGCGTGTACAACTTGACGGATCGCAAGTATTGGGATTACGCCGCCTCGCGCAGCCTGGCCGCCGGCACCACGGCCGCCAGCCGCGCCGAGATCGAACGCTACGCCAAGCCTGGCCGCAACGTGGCAGCCAGCCTCAGCGTCAACTTCTAATTTTTACCGGGGAGGGGTGCTTTGAACTGACCCCTCTTTTTTTCCATGTTTGATTGAATGGTCTCTCTATGAAGTTATCCAAACTCGTTCTATCCCTGCTAGGCAGCCTGCTGATTGCAAACGCAATCGCGGCCCCAGCCACCTTGGCGGAACGCTGGTCCACCTTGCGCACGGAACAGCCGAAACTGCAGATCCGCGACGCGGCGCGCGCGCTGGGTGTATCCGAAGCGCAATTGCTGGCCACCAACATCGGCAAGGGCGTCACGCGCCTGCAGGCCGAGGGCAACCAGCCGCGCGAAATCATGCGCGCCGCGCTGGACCTGGGCCTCGTGCAAGCGATCACGCGCAATGAAAATGGCGTCATCGAAACGACGGGCGTGGCCAGCAAATTCAAGCAGGTGGGCGACAAGTCCGAGCAGGCCGACGCCAGGCAGGACCCGGAAACGGAAGCACGCCAGCGCAATATCGCGGGCGGCTACCTGGGCGGATCGATCGACCTGCGCTTCCACTTTGAAAACTGGAAATACGCATTTGCCGTGGAACAAGCAGGCCGCGACGGCAAGCCGACGCGCAGCCTGCAATTTTTTGACGCCAACGGCACGGCCGTGCACAAGATTTATCTTCGCAATGAAGCGGGCGTGGCCATCTACGACAAGCTGGTGGCAAACTTCCGCATGCCCCAGCAAGGCGGGGAATTGAACGTGCTGGCCGTGGCGCCGAAAGCGGCCGAAAAGCCGGACAGCGAGATCGACGTCAAGGAATTCCAGCTGGCCTGGAAAGACATGACGGACGTGCACCAGTTTGCGCAAATCATGCGTGAATTCCATTTGACGCGCGAACAGGCGCTGCGCCTGGCGCCGGCCGGCGTGGTCGAGCGCGTGACGCCCGCAGCGCTGCGCACCTTGCTGGAAAATGCGGCGAAGGACAAGGTTGCCATCATGGTGTTCCTGGGCAATGAAGGCTTGACGCAGATCTACAGCGGCAAGATCGAGAAAACCATGGCCGCCGGCGGCTTCTTCAATGTGCTGGACCCGGACTTCAACCTCCACATCCGCGACACGGCCCTGCGCAGCGGCTGGGTCGTCAAGCGCGGCGGCGTCACCTCGGTCGAATTCTTCGATAACGATGGCACGCAAGTGGTCTCTTTCTTCGGCGTGCGCGAACGCGGCAAACCGCAGCCGCAAAGCTGGGTCGACCTGGCTGATTCCTTGCCTAAGGCCAAGTAAGTTGCTGCACCGTTGCCGCGCGCCGTACCGGCGCGGCAACACTTCAGTTTGACTTCCGCATGAGTCGTGATGGCAAGATCACAATAGTGGTATGCTGATTGCAAGGCCGCAGCGATCGTGCCTGCGTGCTGGTTCCTGGAAAAGAGGCAATCATGGCAACCATCATGGCGAACGGCCTCAACATAGCTTATGAAAGCCACGGCAACCCGGACGATCCGTGTGTGCTGCTGGTCATGGGTCTGGGTATGCAACTGATCGCCTGGCCGGCGGACTTCGTCGAAGGCATCGTCGAGCAAGGTTTTCGGGTTGTGCGTTTCGATAACCGCGACAGCGGCCTGTCGAGCAAGATGGCGCTGGCGGGTAAGCCGTATCTGCCGCTGGCCTACGTGAAGAACCTTGTCGGCTGGCCCCTGAAAACTTCCTACACCCTCGATGACATGGCGGACGATGCGCTGGGCTTGTTGGCGGCCCTGCGCATTGCTCAGGCGCACGTGATCGGCGTATCGATGGGCGGCATGATCGCGCAAGTGATGGCGGCGCGCGCGCCGCAGCAGGTGCTCAGTCTGACCTCCATCATGTCGAGCAGCGGCCGGCGCGGTTTGCCCGGCCCCACGCGGGCGGCGCGCAATGCCTTGTTGCAACGTCCGAAACGCAATGCCAGCCGCGCCGAACTGATGGCGCACATGGCCGCCACCGTGCGCGTCATCGGCAGCCCCGCCTATCCCGTCTCGGAAAAACTGCTGTACCAGCGCATCGAGGCGGCGTTGCAGCGGGGCAGCTGCCCCGAAGGCGTGGCGCGGCAAATGGTGGCGATTGCCGCCTCGGGCGAGCGCACGGCCTTGCTGCCGAGCATCAGCTGCCCGGCATTGGTGATCCATGGCGCAGCCGACCCCCTGATTCCCGTCGCCTGCGGCATCGATACGGCGACGCTGATTCCGGGTGCCCGGCTCGAGGTGATCGAGGGGATGGGGCACGATATGCCGCCCCAGCTGATCGAGCGCCTGCTCGCCTTGATCGATGTGCATCTGCAAGGTAAGATGGCGCCCCAGATGCGCTCCCAGCCAGCTTGAACGTAACTAGGCGCGCGCACCACTTGACTAGCCGGGGCATATTTTGAAGACACCTGAGATTGGCATCGCCATTGTGGCGCCGGGCGGTTGCGCGCCCGATGACGCGGCCGTGGCGCGCGGCATCGCGCGCTTGCAGGCGCAAGGCGCCACCGTCCACAATTACTACGACCCCGAACACACATTCCAGCGCTTCGGCGGCACGGATGCGGGACGCCTGGCACAGCTTGACGCGGCGGCAAACGACCCGGACGTGCAGGTGGTGATCGCCTTGCGCGGCAGCTACGGCATCAGCCGCATCCTGCCCGACATCGACTTCACCGCCATGGCCGCCAGCCGCAAGCTGTTTGTCGGCTACAGCGACTTCACGGCCTTCCACATGGGCTTGCTGGCGAAAACGGGCCGCGCCAGCTTTGCCGGCCCCATGATCTGCGACGATTTCACCCGCGACGAAGCCGAGCAATTTACGCTCGATCAGCTGTGGTCATGCCTGGCCGGCCCCACGCACACGGTCACGGGCGTGTCTGCTTGCAACCCGCAGGTCGACGTGGTGGGGACATTGTGGGGCGGCAACCTGGCCATGCTGGTCCACCTGCTGGGCACGCCGTATTTCCCGCAGATCGATGGCGGCATTTTGTTCCTGGAAGACGTCAACGAACACCCGTACCGGGTCGAGCGCATGTTGCTGCAATTGCTGCATGCGGGCGTGCTCCAACGCCAGCAGGCGATCGTGCTCGGTGACTTTTCCGGCTACAAACTGAGTCCCATGGACAAGGGCTACGATGTTGACGTCATGCTGGCCTACGCGCGCCAGCGCTTGCCTGTACCCGTGCTGACGGGGCTGGAGTTCGGCCACATCCGCCGCCGCGTCACCTTGCCAGTTGGCGGCCACGCGCGGCTGCAATCGGATGCTTCCGGCTTCAGCCTGCAGGTAAGCGACTACCCTACCTTGGCGCGCCCCTGAACGCCCTCAGCGCCGTGAACGCCAAACCCGGCCGTTTGCTGCAACTCGATGTGCTGCGCGGCAGCGCCGTGTTTGGCATCTTGCTGGTGAATATCTGGGGCTTTGCCTGGGGCACGATTTCCTTGCGTTACGGCACCTTGCCGGCACAGCCGCCCGTGCTGGACCAGCTCGTCATTTTCGGCGTGGCAGCGCTGGCGCAGTTCAAGTTCTATCCTATCTTCGCCTTCCTGGTTGGCGCCGGCTTTGCCTTGCAGACGCGTTCCCTGAAACGCCAACTGGGCAGCTGGGAGGCCGCGCAAACCGCTTACCGGCGCCGCCTGCACTGGCTGCTGATATTTGGCTTGCTGCACGGTTTCCTCATCTGGAGCGGCGACGTGCTGACTTCGTATGCCGTCGCCGGCATGCTGATCCTGCCACTGGCAGCCGCGAGGCTGAGTCGCGTGCGCAACCGTGCCTGGCTGGTGGCGGGCGGCTTTTTGCTGTTTATGTGTTTGCTCATTCCCTTGGGGCAGCAGGGCGGCGCACCGGACATCGCGCGCGATCTGCACAGTTTTGCGGAGCGTTACGCCATCTACACGCAGGGCAGCGCCTGGGCCGTGGCCAGGCTGCGCGCCAACGATTTCCTCGTGTCCATGCTGTATGCCATCGTCATGTTGCCGCATATCATAGTGCTGTTCCTGCTGGGCATGTTGTCCGTGCGCTGTGGCTGGCTGACGCAGCCGCAGCGCCACCAGCGCCTGTGGCGCCGCGTGCGTGGAGTGGGACTGGGCGTGGGCTTGCCGTTCAGCCTGCTGGCGGCGGGCGCCATCGCGTGGCAGGTGGCTGATCCCTATCAAACCGTATTCGATACGGCCCTGTTCGAAGTGGGCCTGTTCGCCGGTGGCCCCGTGCTGGCGGCCGGCTATGTGGCCGCGCTGATGCTGGCCAGTCCCTTCATGCTGCGCTGGCTGGGTGCATGGCTGGCGCCCGTGGGACGCATGGCGCTGAGCAATTATCTGCTGCAATCGCTGATCGGCACCTGGCTGCTGCAGGGGGCGGGCCTGGGCTGGGGCGCCAGACTGCGTCCGGCCGAGATGCTGGGGCTTGCCGTAGCGATCATGGCGGGGCAGGTGATACTCAGCCGCTACTGGCTGCACTACTTCCGCC
Source organism: Janthinobacterium pasteuri (assembly GCF_051380775.1). Taxonomy (NCBI): domain Bacteria; kingdom Pseudomonadati; phylum Pseudomonadota; class Betaproteobacteria; order Burkholderiales; family Oxalobacteraceae; genus Janthinobacterium; species Janthinobacterium pasteuri. Next base: position 212,849 of record NZ_JBNYXS010000007.1, read on the forward strand.
AGGGGCCGATGGAAGCGCTGTGGCGCCGGCTCGCGCGGCTGCCTTAATCCGTTCCCCAGTCAAACGCGGCTTGCGGCGATGCCGGCGGCGGCGCCTTGGCCCTGGCCGTGGGCACCAGCGGATGATCCACGGCATGCCACTCGAACAGTTCCACGTCGAGCATGCAGGTGCGCGCCAGGTGCAGCGCCGCTTCGGGCGATAGCGCGGGTGTCAGCCAGCGGTGCGCGTCTTCCAGGCTGACGGCCACGGGGCGGCGGTCGTGGATGTCGACCATGCCGCCCAGGCTGTCGGCCGTCACCAGCACGAAGCCCGCTTCCTCGCGGTTGTGCTGGTAGGGGCCAAACTGGGCCAGCACCAGCAGGTACAGGCGCGCGCGGTCGCGGCGGTGGATGTGCCACGGCAGCTTGCTGCCCTTTTCACCTGTCCATTCATACCAGCCATCGACGCAGACGGTGCCGCGCCCCGCGCGCAGCAAAGACTTCCAATAGGCGCCGGCGAGTTTTTCCAGGCGCGCATTGATGGCGAGGGGGATTTTTTTCCTGCCGGGGGCTGGCACGGTTTGCGCGGCCCAGGCGGGGCGGTAGCCCCAGAAGACATCGTCAACCCGGTGCACACCTTCCTGGATGTGCAAGATGGGCCGGTACGTGCCGGGCGAGACGTTCAGGTGCGGCTCGGCCTCGCTGTCGAACACCGCGTCGGTCCAGCCGAAGGATGACGCCAGCACGCGCGCCGTGTCGTTTTGATCGAATCGTCCACACATGGCGAAATCATACCCTATCGCCATGGAGCGCGCGGGCTGGCGCGCGCCTGGCGTGGGTGTGGGCCAACGTACAGACTGCGGGTGGCAGGTGGCGCACAGTGGAGGCCAGTCAGTTGGCTAACGCATCTTGCATCGGAGGAAATATGTCTTTTGAAAATCCCACCATTCACAAAGGTTTTACCATCAGCGCCACGGCCAGCCAGCGCCGCGATGGTCGTTGGGTTGGTTCGTATGTCAGCCAGAACCAGGCGTGCGGCGCGTATGCGGACACCTGCGATTACGATGATTGCAGCAATGAAAAAGAGGCACAGCAACTGGCGCTGTCCGTCGGCTGGCGCCTGGCCGATGGCATGCAGGCACGTTAAACTGTGCGCTGCGTCAGCTGGTGCGCCGCAAAGCCACCAGCAGGCCGGCCACAGGGAAGAGCAGGGCGGTGGCCAGGCGTACGGCGCTCAGCGAAGCCGTCTCCACACCCACGACGTGCGGCAGGGCCAGCAGTAACAGTGGAGCGGGCACGGCGATGGCAAAGAAGAACAAGTACCACGAGTAGCCATTCTTTTTGGCCAGCAAGGCAATCAGGGCGCAGCCGATCAGGAAGACCAGCGGTAAATTCACATATTCCATGGTGACGCACTCTTGACAAGGGGAACGCGATTATACCCGCTGTCCGCCAGCGGGGCGCTGGTCGTGGCCTTGCGTAGTCTTAATTGCCGACCAGGTCAGGCGGTTGTGGCGCCTGCTTGCCGCAGGCCGGCGTATCGGCGGGCAGCAGCGCCGTGATGGCACTGCTATAGATGAGTTCCTGGGCGTAGGCCGATGCCTCGATCAATGCCGCATGCACGGACTTGAAGCTGCTGAGCGTTTCAATCAGCACGGGCTTGGCGTACACCTGCTGCGTATCGCCGCGCTTGCTGATCAAGATCATGCCCCGGTAGCGCCCATCCTTCTCCAGCGCCCCCGTCACATGAAATTCATAACCCCTGATCTGGTGTTTTTGTTGTTGATCCATGCTCCCCGCCTCCCAGCCTGATTGTCGTGGCCCAGCCCTTTTTTACGCGTATCGAATGGTCGAGTTTTTGATCTGTATCAATACTGTCAGCCATGGTTCAACTAGCGTCATCACCCAGCGCGAATGGCGCGGATCTGCTGGGCCGTTTCCTCGATCTCCCGGTACGCTTCCTGGATATAGCCATTGATCGGATGCCCATCCATCCACTCGAAATAGGCGCGCTCGTCGTGTCTGATGGCGAAAGGGACGTGGTGGTCGCGTATTGACTCGGCCGTTTCGCGCACCAGTGAGGCAAAAATAAGCTCCAGAGTTTCCATGATGGTCACCTTGCGAGACATGAATGCAGAGCCTTGAATGTAGCACAAAGTGGAGCTTGGTCCATGCCGCATGCCGTGGCGTGCGCAGGCTTTGCGGGGTGTCAGGCCGGATGACCGATATGCTCGTACAGGATCACGCAGCCGATGACGATCAGCACCAGGCCGCCCACCAGTTCGGCGCGCCGGCCTGCCACTGTGCCCAGCACGCGGCCCAGCATCACGCCCAGGGTGACCATGACGAAGGTGGAAAAGCCGATGGCGGCGGCCGTCACGACGATGTTGGCGCCCAGCAAGGCCAGGCCCGCGCCCACCACCATGGCGTCGATGCTGGTGGCCAGGCCGGTGGCGGCCAGCACCCAGAACGAATGCGACTGCGCGGGCGCTTCATCCTCGTCGTCGGAAAGGGCATTGCGTATCATCAACAGGCCGATGATGCCCAGCAGGCTGAAGGCGATCCAGTGGTCCCATGCTTCCACGTAGGGCGCTGCCACGCTGCCCAGGGCCCAGCCTATGACGGGCGTGATGGCTTCGATGACGCCAAAAATCAGGCCCGTGCGCAGCGCCTCGCGCCATTGCGGCTTGTGCAGGGCGGCGCCCTTGCCCACGGCGGCCGCGAAGGCATCGGTGGACATGGCAAGGGAGAGGGCGGCGGTGGCGGCGAAATTCATCGTTGGCTTTCTGTAAAACCTGGCTGGGATGTGTATAAACTAGTAACCCGGCGATTTTACCCTACGTACAGCACCACCAAGGAGGCCAGCAGGCAATACGCGCCAAAGAAATGCCAGCGCCCCCGCTCCAGCCAGTGCGACAGCCAGCGCAACGCCAGCAAGCCGGCCAGGAAAGAGAGCAGCATGCCCAGCACGCTGGGGCCCAGCAGGTGCAGCAGGCTGTTGCCGTGTTCCAGATGGTCCAGGCTGCCATTTGCCACGGCCTGGTAGAAGCGCCAGCCTTCCTTGACCAGCACGGCGGGCGTCAGCACCACGGCCAGGGCAAAGCTGAACTCCTCGGCCCGGCGCTGCGGCACGCCCATGGCGATGCCGGCGGAAATGGTGGCGCCCGAACGGGAAAATCCCCGGAACGGCAGGCACAGGCCTTGCACTGCGCCGATCAACATGGCCTTGCCGAAGGATAAGGTGCCATGCTGGCGCGCTTGCAGGCGCGAGGAGACGATAATCAACACGCCGGCAGCGGCCAGCGCGGCAGCCATCAGTTTGGCGTTGCCGAACAGGTGCTCGATTTCAAAGCCGGGCGCATCCTTGCTCATGATGTGCGTAATGCCCTTCAGCAAGCCGAAGCCGACGATGCCCGTCAGGGCCGTGGCGGCCACGAGCAGCAGCACATTGCTGCGGAAGGCGGTGGCCGAGCTGAAATAGGTGGCGCGCCAGGATGTCCAGAAGTACACGATGACGGCAAACATCGTGCCCGTGTGCAGCATCACCAGCAGCATGGTCAGTTCAGGTGACGTGGGGTCCAGGCCCATCCATTTTTCCGCCATGATGACGTGGGCGGAGCTGGAAACAGGCAGCAGTTCGGCGAAGCCCTGGACGATGGAAAGAATAAATAATTGCAAAAAGCTCATGGGACTCTGGAATCAGGCGGGGAAGATGGGCCGCCGATTTTACCCGCCAGTGACGGCGGGCGCGTCCCGCAGCAGATTACAGTTTGTCCATGTTTACGGCTTGGCCGCTACTTGCGGCTTGAAGACGGCGCGGAAAGCCTTCAGCGCGGCCGGGTGATAAATCGTGCCATGACTTTCTTCCGGCATCTTTTCCAGATGCCATTGCAAGCCGGGCGGCGCCTGTTTTGCCAGCACCTCGGACAGGCGCTGCACTTCGACGGCGATGCCCGCTTCGCTGCTGGACGCCAGGTACAGGCTGTGCTTGCCTGGCTTGCCCTTGGCCAGCAAGGCTGCCGCCTGGCGCGGCAGGGCGCCATGATTCCACCACAGGCTGGGGTCGAATGCCAGGTAATGGTCGAACAGCTGCGGTTCCAGCAGGTACGTTTCCACCACGAACAGCCCCGCCAGCGATTCGCCGACGATGGCCGTTTCGCCTGTCGTGCGGTAGCGGCGTTTGACTTCCGGCATCAGTTCATCGCGGATGAAGGCCCGGTACGCCGACGCGCCGCCCACCACCGGGGCGATCTTGCGGTCTTCGCTACTCTCCGTCGGGCCCGTCAAGTCGCGCCGGCGCTGCGTGTTTTGCATGCCGACCAGCATGAAGGGGCGCATCGTGCCATTCGCCACCGACACTTGCAGCAAGCCGGCCACGTGCAGGAAATCCTCCGCCACGCCGCCGTCCGGCATGTACAGCACGGGCAATGGCGCATCGGGCGGCGTATCCCAGGCGCGCGCCATGTAGACATTGATGTGGCGCTTTTCCTTCAGCGCCTGCGAATCGATGCTGAAGCTTTCGCCGATGACGAGCGGTATGGCCGCGCTGGAGGTGGCGGTGGGCGCGGCAATGGCGAGATGGAAGGAGCTGGACAGCAGCAGGGCGGCGGTGAGGTGCAGTGCAAGGCAAGAGCGGCGCATGTTTTCCTGTGATAAGTAGTGGATCGATGGCATGTACTCGTATAGACATGCCATCAAGCAATTTTATCTTATCTATTTTAGCTTTGATGCAGTATTACTTGATTGTTAATAGTTCCCTTTCGAGCACGATACCTGCCTTGTCCACCGTATAGGCGACCAGCAGCGCGCCATCGTCGGCGCAGGCGTGGCAGCTCTTCAGGGGCGTGGAAAACAACAGGCGCTGGCCACCGTCTTGCGTTGCCGTACTGCCAATAAAGTCGGCGGGGGCAAACGGTACGGCGTCCGGGTGGGCGGCGGAAAACGCGTGCCAGGCGGGTGTGGTGCGGTCTTCCTCGCGCACGGAATCGTCGTCGACGTCGATGGCCGCGCCATCGCTGCCGATCAGCAAGCTGCCTTCATTCGTGTTGGCGCGGAAAGGATAGGTGACGGTGGCCAGGGCCACCTTGCCCAGCGGGCGCCAGGCGGAGATGAAGCCCGCCTTGTTTGCCTTGACCAGCATCCTGGCGGCGGCGATCGCTTGCGGGCGCGCGCCGGCGCGCTGCATGGTGCGCAGCATGCAGACGTCGGGCGCGGAGGGCGATTGCTCGCTGCGGCAGGCCGACAGCGAGCGTTCCTGCCACACGGCGCGCGCATCGACGGGGCCCGTTTCCAGGGCATGGGCCGCCTGCATGGTGGCCAGGGCCGAGAACGCAAGGATGGCGCAGCTAACTACGCGGCGGGAAAATCGTGTGGGCATGCATGGGCCTCTCAATAGCGGAAACGATACAGTCTCCGATTATAGGAGGGGGCGGCGTGCTCGCGCGCACGGCTGGCTGGCCGCTTGCGCCTCGATTAACGTTTTTTTGCCGCCGCCTGGCGCAAGGCCTTCGCTTCCAGCTTGTTGAGTATGTGCGGGCGCGTAGCCAGCTCCGCCTTGACGGCGGCGATGGCGGCGCCGAACTGCTGCCCGGCCTGCGCAGGGCTGGCGCCTGCATAATCGTGCTCGTTGGATTGGGCGGCGCGCAGCCGGCGCAGCAGCGCCAGCAGTTGCTTGCCGTGCAGGGCAGGCAAGTGCTGCGCCAGCACTTGCTTGGCTACCGCGCCTTCCACATGCTCGGGGTCGAGCAGGCGCAGCAAGGCCAGGCCTGCGGGCCGTGGGACCGGAGTGAATTTGTTCATCCGGCCATTCTAAACGACGCCAGAATTACAGGTACTCCCAGATTTCATCGAAAGTTTCGCGTGCGAAATCGTTGCGCCAGGCTTCCGTATTCTTTTCGCGGCTGACGGCAAACACGGCGCGCCAGGTCTGCTTTGGTGCGCTGGTGTAGGTCGCGGCGATCTTCTTCAGGCCAGCCGTGCATTGCTCGACCTTGCAGCCGCTCTTGGCCAGTTGCTGGGCGGCAGCCGCCCATGCCACGGGCACTTTGACGACCTGGCATTCGAAGCTGACGGCGGCCGTCTGCATGCCGTTTTCCACCGTCACCGGGTCCGCCTTGGTGGCCTGGCATGCGGCGCCATTCTTGGCGGCGATGACATTCGCGGCCAGCAATTCGGCGGCCGGCGTTACGGCTGCGCGCATGGCGGCGGGGAACAGGTCAGCGATCAGCTTGCCAGTTTCCGTTGGAAACCTGGCGTCCGTTTCCTTCAAGCCGCTGTACGACGCGTATTCGGCGCTCTGTTGGCCCGCCAGGCGGGTTGGGCGCAGGTAGGCATTGAGCTTGGCGACGCTGGCTTCATCGTGGTTGATGATGGTTTTGATGTACAAATTGGCCACGTCGACCGGCGCCAGTTCGACGGCTGCTGCTTCGGCGGCGATGGTGGGCTGGGCCATTGTCACGGCGGCGGCAAAGACGGTGGCCATCAGGGCGGTGTGCGATGTTTGTTGCGTTTGATGCATGTATTTTCTCCACGATTCGATGTCAGGCGCCAAAAGATGCTTTGAGGCAATTCTAGCGCCCGCATTATATATGGTGAAAGTCATAATGTTGCGCACGTCAGGTCATCCACCTCATGCATCCGCCTTGCTGGCCCTTTCAAGCAAAGCCAGCAGCAGCTCCTTGCGCCGGCCTTGCGCCTTGCGGGCAAGGGCTGCCAGTTTTTCCAGCTTGCCCCAGACTGGATACAGCATGTGCTCGATCAGATAGCCTTCCAACCCCTGCAGTTGCTGGCAGAACAGTTCCAGCTTCTCCACCTCTTCCAGTTCCGCCTGGATTTTCACCTTGGCGTTATCCGTGCACGCGCGCAGGCACGCCGCCAGCACGGCAATAGAATCCGTCGTGACGCCATGCTGCTCGGCAAAGGCGGCCGTGAACTGGTCCTGCACGCACTGGTGTTCCTCGTCGACGTTGACCATATAGTGCTGCACCAGGGGGAAATAGCGAGAGTCCAGCAAGCCCAGGCCGAACGCGGCGTAAGTGCCGGGCATGCAATTCTTTTCGCCTTCCGTGTCGGCGTAGAACTCGAATTCTTCGATGGCTGCGCGCGCATACGCTTCCAGTTGCGGCTGCAGGGCAGCATGGGCGAGGGCGTTGGCAAAGAAGCGGTGCGTATCGGACCTGGCCAGGCCTTTCAAGGGAAGATATTCCTTCACCTTCGATTTGAGCTTGATCTGGTAGCTTTTCGGGAAACCGTTTTGCAGCAAGTGCGTGATGAATGCCAGCGCCTGCGCATACGCGCCTTCCTCTTCCCGGGCGATGCTGATGCTGATGGTGGCAAACACATCGTTGGCGCGGCATTCCAGCAGTGCATTTTTTACATGGATGTCGGCATCGGGGAAGCTGCCGCTGCCTTCCTTGAGCATGCGCACGGCCCGTTCGCTGCCCAGTTCGCGGGCGATTTCCAGGAATTTCAGGCCCTTTGATTTAGCGTAGTTCGGTTCGTGGCGCAATATCATCACGGCACCATACAGCAGCAGGTCGATCGGCTGCAGCGCCTGCGCATCGTGCAATGCGCCCGCCTTCAAGGTGTATTCCGTGGCGCGGTAGCGCGATAGCGCGCGGTCATAGTATTGCGGCAGGAAGATATTTTCCGCCCATACGGTGATGGCGCGGATGATATGGTAGCGGTGCTCGGCCAACGTGTCCGGACGTGCCTTGTTCAAGGCCTGGATGCGGTCATACTGGGCGATGATCCAGGCCACGTCAGGTTGCGGGAACAGCTGTTGGTCGAGCAGGTGGCGCGCCAGGAAGAACGTTTCCTGCGGTGGCGTTGGCTCGCTGCCCTGCGTGAGCGTTTGCCCGATGTACGCGTGTATGTTTTCCAGCAAGGCCTGGCGCTTGCCGTCGTTGACGTATTCCAGCAACGTCAGGTGCAGCTTGCCCTGCGCCGTCTGGAACTTGCCGCGGAAGGTGAAACGGTAGTCGATCATCGGCGTGTCCACCAGCGGCACCAGGCGGGCTTGCACCAGCGCCGTCAGCTGCGGCGCGACAGCCTCGCGCATTTGCGCATCGTCCAGGCGCGCCGGCGTCCTGGGGCGCGCGTCGTCGTCATCGAATCCCAGGTCGAGATCGTCGGCGGTGGTGCGGCCCGGCTTGTAATCGAGCATGAAGTCATTGAAGATGCCCGCTTGCAAGGTCGTGCGCTTGACGGATTGCTCCAGATCCGTGCGCTGCAGGCGCTCATCGAACCAGGCGTGGATGGCCGCCGTCATTTCCTGTGTTGCCAGCTCTACAAGTGTACTCATTAGTATCGTCGTCTTTTCCTGCGTTGCGCGTGACAGTGCCACCGGCTGCCGTCACGGTCATGTTTGATATAAAGCACTATTTTAGGTGTTCGTGCCTGGCCGCAACAAGGGCCGCACGGCTGTCAGGACGGGGCGGTGAGGAAGCGCGCGTCGATGTCATCGGACAGCGGTCCCACGGTGATCGTGGTGTGCCAGCCGGAAGGCTTGTCGTTGCCATCAAACAGGGCGATGCGCGTGTGGACAAACAGGACCGAATACACGCCCGATTTCATGTCGCGGTTCAAGTCCCAGTGCATCAGCTCGATCGCTTCGCCCATGCGCGGCAAATGGGCGCCCGGCGGCAGCAGAATGTTCTGGTTGATAAATTCCCTGCTCGGGCCCGGTTCCTTGTGGCGCGGATCGATGTAGCGGAACGAGACGCTGGTAACGATGTTTTGCATGCGTGGCACCTGCTTGGTTATATATTTGATGACAATAGCACAGGGAGACGCCCGAAGCGTGCGCTGCACGGCACCGGGCGGGCGCGCACCTATGTTCGTTAGCAGACGGTGATTGGCAAGTCATCGCGTTAGGCTTATCTATTCTTAGTCATTGAGATTGCCGAAAACGCCATGATGCATATATTTCTCGCGGAAAACCGCGCCGAACTGGAACGCCGTTGCCGTGACAAAGTCGCCAAGCGGCCCCTGCGTTTTTCGACTGAAATGCAGTTAAGAGAAGGCATCCCCATCTTTCTGGATCAGTTGATCCGCACCCTGAAGGCGGAAGAGGCGGGCCACATGGCGAAGAGCCTGGCCATTTCCGGCCCCGCCGATGGCAATGCGCTGGCGACATCGGAACTGGCCGACAGCGCCACCACGCACGGCGGGCAATTGCTGGCGCTGGGCTATTCCGTCAGCCAGGTGGTGCACGATTATGGCGACCTGTGCCAGGCCGTCAGCGACCTGGCGCTGGCGAGGGGCGAACAATTCGCCGTCGAGGAATTCAGGACGCTGAACCGCTGCCTCGACAACGGCATTGCCGAAGCCGTGTCGGAATTTACCCAGCGGCGCGACGTACTGATTGCGAATGAGCAGGCACTGGCATTGAGCCAGCGTATCGGCTTTTTCGCCCATGAATTGCGCAATCACCTGGGCACGGCCGGCCTGGCCGTCGCCGCGCTCAAACAGGGCGGCATGGACGTGGCGGGTGCGACTGGGGCCGTGCTCGACCGCAGCCTCGTTGGTTTGCGTACCCTGATTGACCGCTCGCTGGCGGAAGTGCGGGTGGAGGCGGGCCTGACCTTGCAGCGTTCGGTATTCTTCCTGAGCAACTTCATCAGTGAATTGGGCTATTCGGCCAAACTGGAAGCGGACTTGCTGCGTTGCACCTTGATCGTGGAAGAGGTCGCACCCTTGCTGCAGCTCGATGCGGATCAGGATTTGCTGCTCTGTGCCGTGGGCAACCTGCTGCAGAATGCCTTCAAGTTTAGCGCGCCGAATGGCACGGTGGTGCTGCGCGCGTATGCGAACGGCGAGCGGATCAGGATCGAAGTGGAAGACAACGGCGCCGGCCTGTCGCCGCAGGCTGCAGATGACTTGTTTTTGCCCTTTACGCAAGGCGGCGCTAACAAGACGGGCCCGGTCTTGGGCCTGTCGATTGCCCGGCGCAGCGTGGAAGCGAATGGCGGTACCTTGAGCGTGGAAAGCGTATCTGGCCATGGCTGCGTCTTCATTATCGACCTGCCCCGGCATGCGGGGGCTGTCGCCACCCCCGTGCCTTGAGCGGACGCTGCAGCCATGCCCTATGCCATTGCGCGCGACTGCTAGCGCTCGCCCTGTGCCAGCCAGTCGCGCGGCGACAGGCCCGTGCATGCGCGGAAGGCCCGGGTGAAGGCCGGCTGGCTGCCATAGCCCACTTCCAGCGCGACGTCCTGCACCAGCCAGCCTTGTTTGAGCAGCGCCTGGGCGCGCAGCATGCGCTGGCTTGTCAGGTATTGGGCCGGCGGACAAGCGATGACCGCGTGGAACTGGCGCGCGAAGCGGCTGCGCGACATGCCGCACAGGCTTGCCAGCGATGCCACGCTCCAGCGGCGCCCGGGATGGTCGTGCATGGCCGCCAGGGCTTTGGCGAAGGCCGCGTCGGACAGGCCGAACAGGCGCGAGGCCGATATCAGCTTGCTGGCCAGCGCATGGCGCAGCAGCTGGACGAGCAGCACGTCGCACAGGCGGTTGAGCACCAGTTTCTGCCCCAGTCCGCCATGCTGCGCCTCGTCGAACAGCAGGTCGAGCACGCCGGCCATCGCCGGTAGTTGCGCCAGCGGGATGTGCAGGCAGGGCGGCAGCTTATCGAGGACGGCATCGCCATCGCCCGCCAGACGGACGGTGGCGCACAGCAGCCGTGCCGTGCCGGCGCCCGTGTCCAGGCCATGCGCCAGCGCGCGCGGATAGAACACCAGCGAGGGCACGTCGACCTGCAACAGCGTGCCATCGTCGTGGGTGAAGGTCACAGGTCCCCGCCGCACCAGGTGCAGGTGGCCCGTTCCCGGCTGGGCCGGAAAGTGGTTGCTGCCGCAAAATGCGCCCTCGAAGAAGGTGTCGGCAGAGAACTCCATGCGCATCAACAGGGCAGACAGACGATCCATGGTTAACAAAGAGACGGAAAGATATAAATTGTAGACTAAAAGCAACTAATGTTTCCACTTTTATCGCTATGATGATGGCCCGATGTTTGTCCTGGACAACATTTTCTTACTGCGCCACCTGAATGGAGAGTTACCATGGCATTGTCCAACACATTGTCCAACTTAAAGATCGGCACCCGCCTGTATCTGGCCTTTGGCGCCGTCCTCGCCTTGCTGGCGATACTCGTCGCTTCCGCACAAACGAATTTGTCGCGGCTGGGCGAGGCGAATGGCTTGAACATCCATACCTACGAGGTACTGGCCGAGGCAAGCAGTTTGCTGGAAAGCCTGATCAATATCGAAACGGGCCAGCGGGGCTTTGCGCTGACCGGCAAGGATAGCTCGCTGGAGCCGCTGGTCGCGGGCCAGCGCAGTTTTGGCGAGCATTTGCAAAAGATCCGCGCCCTGACGGCGGACAATCCTGCGCAGCAGGAGCGCCTGGCGGTGCTCGATCGTACCCGGCAACAGTGGCAGGTAAGCGCCATCGAGCCCGTCATCGCTCTGCGTCGCGCGGCCGCCGCCGATGGCAATCTCGATGCGGTCGTGGCGGCCGAGCAGGCGGGCAAGGGCAAGTCGGCCATGGATGCGATGCGCGCCTTGCTGGCCGACATAGGCAAGACGGAAAGTATGCTGCTGGCGCAGCGCGCCGACGAAGCTGCTGCCCTGAAGACGCGCACCACGGTGGTGCTATTGGGCGGAGGCGCCGTCGCCGTGTTGCTGGCGGCGGTCCTGGCCATCTGGTTGACCCGCAACATCACCGTTCCCCTGAGCGCAGCCGTGACGCTGGCCAAGCGCGTTGCGCAAGGTGATCTGGGCAGCCATATCGACGTGCGTTCGCGCGATGAGACGGGGCAGTTGATGGCCGCCCTGCGCGACATGAATGCGGCCCTGGTACGCATCGTGGGCGAGGTGCGTGGCGGCACGGAGACGATTGCCACGGCGTCGGGCCAGATCGCGGCGGGCAATATGGACTTGTCCTCGCGTACGGAGCAACAGGCCAGTTCGCTGGAAGAAACGGCGTCTTCAATGGAAGAACTGACGGCGGCCGTCAAGCAGAATGCGGACAATGCGCTGGCGGCGCGTTCGCTGGCGGCGGCGGCGTCCGCCGTGGCCGTCAAGGGCGGTGCGGTGGTGTCCGACGTGGTGCAGACCATGGGCTCGATCAATGATTCCTCGCGCAAGATTGCTGACATTATCGGCGTGATCGATGGCATCGCCTTCCAGACAAATATCCTGGCCCTGAACGCCGCCGTGGAGGCTGCACGCGCGGGCGAACAGGGACGCGGTTTTGCCGTGGTGGCCACGGAAGTGCGCAACCTGGCCCAGCGTTCGGCCAGCGCCGCCAAGGAAATCAAGGGCTTGATCGATGATTCGGTCGACAAGGTGGGCGTGGGCAGCAAGCTGGTCGACCAGGCCGGTGCCACCATGCAGGAGGTGGTTGATAGCGTCCAGCGCCTGAGCGCCATCATCGGTGAGATTACGGATGCGAGCGAAGAGCAGCGCCTGGGCATCGAGCAGGTGAATGAAGCCATCAGCCAGATGGATCAGGTGACGCAGCAAAATGCGGCCCTGGTCGAGGAGGCGGCCGCTGCGGCCAATGCCATGCAGGATCAGGCGGCGCAGCTGTCGCACGCCGTGCAAGTGTTTCGCCTGAAGGATGCGCCGCAGACCACCCAGGCCGGCGCGGCGCAGCCAGCCGGGCATCGGCCCCTGGCATTGACCATGGGCGGCTAGCCTCCGGCACTGTGGCTCCGCAGGCGACGGCGTATGGTATTTCCGCACAGATCGTCAAGTAAATGCAGGTATGGCTGGACGGAAATGTTACATCTGGGTATTCTGCGCATCTGATACTTATTTCTATACAGAAAAAGGTAAGAGGGCGGTTCGTGCCAGCGGCAATGCGGCTCGCACGGCCAGGCAAGGTCAGGCATGCAAAGGTGAAGTCGTCCGCTTGCTGAGCGAAACTATCGTGTTTCGGCTCGCAACGGGCAGGGAAACAGTGCTGTCATCTTTAAAATAGTAGGAGAGGTTGCTCATGGATGCAGAAAAGGATGTTGTGTACGGTACAGAAGATTTGTTGATGAGTTTGTGCAACTCGGTGGTTCGGGTGCTCAACGTGGCAACGCAAAGTAGGGTCAATTATTCAGGCATGGTGCAGCGCATCACCAAGACCGGCCTGAAGCCGGACATCGGTTGCTTCGTGATGTTCGATGGCGGTTTCACGGGCCTCGTGGTGCTCAATTTTGCCGCCGATACGGCGATGGAAATCTATGAGCGCTATATGTTGCACATGGGTATGCCGAAGTCGGAACTGGCCAGTTTCTACACGTCGGACGAAGTGTCGAACATCATGGGCGAGCTGATGAACCAGATCGTGGGCGACTTCACGGGCAAGGTGCGGCGCGAGCTGCAAACGAACATCACCCAGAGCCAGCCGAAGATGCTGGTGCTGAACAAGCAGGTGATGCTCAGCGTCGACACGCCGCTGGACCGCCCGGAAATGCGCCGCGTCACCTTCTACACAGAAAAGAACAACATTTTCTATCTGGAACTGGCGATCGACCGTACCGAGTTCATCAAGCTGCACGATTTCGATTCGCGTGAAGTTGATGCCGACTCGCTGATGGATACCGAATACGCGAACCGCGAACGCGACGCCGCCCCGGCGCCAGCGGCGGAGCCGGAAGACGACGACAACGCCGACTTGCTCAAGTCCCTGGGCATGTAAGCGGGCGTTGCGACTAGCGGCGGCATACTTGCCGCCGCTAGTCGATGATGTTTGCCTTGCGCAAGCTGTCGGGCAAAAATATACTCCCAAGAATACCAAACACAACAAACAGCGGGGCACCGATCCACGCAAGGGCCGTGCCTGACGTCATGTCAAAGAACATGCGGCACAGGGACGCGATCAAAAAAGCATACACGCCCGCCGTCCCCAGCACGGTGCAAGTGATGGCGACGCCATTCCTTGCTGTCCTGATGATCTTGTTGAAATCCATTGCTTATCTCATTGCCGGCCATGCCGGCACATCGTGCGCACCGCCGCGAGGCTGGGCGGGGGGCAACGACGATACTTTTTCCAGCCGCCGTTCTCCCGCCATGCCGGGATGCTTGCCATCATCGAGCGACCAGTACTCGAGCGCATACACATAGTCGCCGTCGACGATGGTCAGCGTTTCCTTCTGGCGGCCGTTGCGTGCCTTGTAATATAGGCGCCGCGCGGGCTTGCCATCCACCGTCTGCCTGAACGCTTGCGGCGAAATGGTGACCCGCTTGCCCGACTTGCCCGCCATCGACATCGCCGTGATCGTCAGGTAGGCGCGGTCCGGGCAGCGCGCCAGCAGGTGCGCGCCGCTCAGCACGGTTGGATGCGCCCGTTCCAGCGGGAAGCCATACGCCTGCACACCGACGATATCGTCGCACGCCATCTGCTGCGCCAGGGTCGTCAGCGCGGCCGGGTCGAGCGCGCTGCTAAAGTGCTTTTCAGCCGCTTGGGCCAGGCCAAGGGCCCAGCGGCGCTCCAGCTCGGCCAGTGAAATGTCGCTCGCCACAGGCAGCGGCGCGGGGGCATCCGGATCGGCGGCGCTGGACGTTTCCGCCTGCATGCGTGCGGCGACGGAGTGGCTGCGCTCGGCTTGCCATATTTCCATTGGCTCGGCAGCCTGGAGCGTGTTGGCGAGGCAGGCGGCAATGGCCAGCATGAAAATTTGTTTTTTTAGCATGAGGTCTCGTGGATGTGCGGCGTGCGCAGCAAGTGGCGCGCGCTGGGGCATGGGAAGAAATGCTATGCATTCTGGCATCGAATAGCGAGTTTGCCTATGTGCGCACGGCAAGAAATGCGTCTGATCTCCGCCAGATATTTCAGGGCCGGCACATTTAATCTATTTAGCTTAGCTATTTTCTGCAAAAGACTGGGCGCATTGTACTTAATTGCTGGAATTATTAATTTCTCATTCAAAATTATTTATGCGGATTTGATTCCAATGGGAAACACAGTGTGGCAAAAAAATACTAATTCAATACAAAAGAAGCGTATTTTTTAGCACCACCTTGATGTATATCAATATAATTGTCACACATCTACACAATTCTCGCTACGCTCCCATAGAGCCGCGCCATCACCTGTGTTTCTTTGCCAGTAAGTATCTTAAGTCATTGATTATTAACGTTACTATTTTCTGCAAATGGTTGGTTGGGCCAGGTGTAATCAGGCTTTTGTATGTGGCTGATAGGGGCATGTTGGCAGCGTTGTGGCTGTAATGGTGTGTTAATCCGCTGCAGCCTTTTCATCGTTTTCATCCTGCCGAAAAGCAAGACTGGCTGGCATGAATGGGGCAGATTATGGGCTTGCCCCGCGGGCGCTTCTACTCGCAGGACGCGATGGCGGGATGTTTCCTGATGATGGCAGTCCATTTGGAGGCTGGATGTTGAAACGACAGTTATTGTGTATCGATTTGAGTGGCAATGGCTCGCTGCATGAGGCAGGCATGCAGCAGTTTGACGTGGCGTGGGAAGGCTGGAAAGTCTGCACCATGACGAGCCTGGCGGCCGCGGCACGTGCGTTGCGCACGCAGGCTTTTCCGGTTGGGGTACTGATTTGCCCCCTCGACGGCCTGAGAGAAATCGATGGTTTCTTGCATCAGCATTGGGATATGCAATGGGTGGGCATTTTTCCACCGCGCACCTTGCAGACGGCGCTATGTCGGCGTCTGGTACGCGATCATTGCTATGATTATCACACTTTGCCTGTCGACATGCTGCGGCTGCAGCATACCCTGGGCCATGCTTATGGCTACGCCACTTTACGCGAGATGCCGGAAGCGCCACTGTGTGCGCTGGAACAGCCAGATATGGCGCTCAAGGGCAGTGGCGTCGCCATAGGCCGCTTGCGGCGCCAGATCCTCAAGGTCGCCGGTGCCAGCGCTCCGGTGCTAATATGGGGCGAGTCGGGCAGTGGCAAGGAGCTGACGGCGCAAGCGATACACGTCCATTCTGCGCGCGCGGCTGGGCCCTTCGTGCCCATCAATTGTGGCGCCATTCCGGCTGGCCTGGCGCAATCCGAGCTATTTGGCCATGAACGAGGTGCATTCACCGGGGCCACCCGGGACAAGCGGGGCTTGATCGAGTCGGCGGCAGGTGGCACGGTATTTCTTGACGAAATAGCTGACCTGCCGCTCCCCTTGCAAACCAATCTGCTGCGCTTTCTGCAGGAAAAAACCATTTGCCGTGTCGGCGCCACGCACAGTACCGCCGTTGACGCGCGCGTCATTGCTGCCTCGCATGTCAATTTGCTGGAGGCCGTGCAGCAGGGCAGGTTCCGGGAAGATTTGTACTACCGGCTCAACGTGCTGGCGCTCGATGTCCCTCCTTTGCGCGAACGGAAGGAAGACTTGATGTTGCTGGCAAACCATTTTTTTGCCACCTATGTATCGGAGCGGGCGCCGCTGGTGCGTGGCTTCAGCAACGCAGCCGTCGAGGCGATCTGCAACCATAGCTGGCCGGGCAATGTGCGCGAATTGATCAACCGGGTGCGGCGCGCCATGGTGATGGCGGAAGGCAGGGCGATCCTGCCGCAGGACCTGGGCTTGCCCGTTGCGGACGCGCCAGGCGGCGATGTTGCACTTGACGGTATTCGCTGGCGCGCGGACCGTGACGCCGTGCAGGCCTGCCTGGCCAGTGCCGGCAGCAATGTCAGCAAGGCCGCACGCAACCTGGGCGTGTCGCGCATGACCTTGTACCGGATGATCAAAAAACTCAATATCGAATGTTGAACCTGGCGCCCCACGGGAATTTTTTGGCTATGTCACCGTAAGGTGTGGGAACTCTCCCATGGTTGCCTTCAACAATGTTTCTGGGGAGCGGATGCGTCCGGCGTCGAGTATCCAGCGCCACCCCAGATAATTCGGCAGGTA